>JBDSYI010000213.1:0-9946 GCA_039925745.1 Casimicrobium sp.
GCCTATGACCCGGCAATTGACTTGAAGCCGGTATCGATGGCGGCCGAAGCAACGCTCGCCATTGCCATCGGCCCGGCCGTCCCCGAAACCGTAAAAACGCTGCCCGACTTTATTGAATGGACGCGACGTAATCCGAAGCTCGCCAACTTCGGCTCGCCGGGCGTTGGCACCTTGCCGCATCTGTTGGGCGCAGAATTGTTCCGGCTCGCCAAAGTCGAATGGCAGCATGTGAGTTATTCGGGTGGGCCACCCGCGCTGGTGGAGCTGATTGGTGGACAAATATCCTCGTTGGTCCTGCCGGAGGGGTTGTTCCGGCAACATCTGGCGACCGGCAAACTGCGCGTGCTGGCCACCTCCGGTGCAACGCGAAGCGCCTATCTGCCGAGCGTACCTACCTTCGCAGAACAGGGCTACCCGGATCTGGTGATGCGCGAATGGTTCGCTTTTTTTATGCCGGGACGGACGCCCGCTGAGACAGTCGAAAAACTGTCCAAATCCATGGCACAGGCGATCTCGGGTGCTCCCGTAGTCAACGGGCTCGCCGATGCAGGCATGACGGCCGTCTCCAGCACGCCATCGGCACTCGCCGAACGGATCGCCATCGAACAAAAATATTGGCAACGCATCGTGCGCACCACCGGCATTAAAGTCGAATAATGATGAGCGCAGAACTTGCCTCACCTGCGCCACAACCGTGGGATGACGCCGCTGCGGGCTGGAACGAGCACACGCATGTGATCCGCGAATGGCTTCGCGAGGTCACCGACGCCATGTTGAACGCGGCCAACATTGGGCCGGGATCGCGGGTGCTGGACATCGCGGCGGGCGCGGGCGACCAGACGGTGGACATTGCGCGTCGTATTGGCCCGAATGGTTTTGTGCTCGCGACCGATTTATCGACGCCCATCCTCGCGCTGGCGCAGGGCAATCTACGCGCTGCCGGTTTCAGCAATTTCGACACGCAAGTGGCGGACGCGCAGGCATTGAATCTCGGCGGAAAAAAATTTGATGCAGCGGTAAGCCGGCTCGGCCTCATGTTCTGCACCGAACCGCATCTGGCGTTGCAACAGGCGCATCTCGCGCTGCGAGCAAACGGGCGCTTCAGCGCCGTCGTTTTCTCGCATCCAGAAGCCAATCCCTGCCTCGGTATCGCGCTGCGCACTGCGCTTAAGCATGCGCATGCCGGGCAACCATCGATTGACCCGATTCACCCGAACCCCTTCGCACCGGGCACATTGATGAGTCTCGGCAAACCGGGTTTGATGGTGAACCTGCTCGCGGATGCAGGCTTTACCGATATTGAGGTGCGCGCTGTCGCAGCCCCTTTTAGATTGCCATCCAGTCGGCATTACGTCGATTTTGTCCGTGCCGGAGGCTCTCCGCTGAGGGCGATTTTGAGCCCGCTATCGACAGAGGCGCAGGCAGATGCATGGGACGACATGGCGCAGCAACTCGATCAGTTCGCCACGCGTGAGGGTTGGGCTGGACCGAATGAATTGCTGCTGTGTGCCGCGACGGCGACAACGGACGCAATCCCGATTTAACAAACAAAAGAGACAACATGGATCAACTCAATTTACGCTGCGTGCAACGCTGCGGTATGGCAGCCGGACGCCTGTCGATGGTCGCAATCGTTGCGTGTTTTACTGGCCTGAGCGCCTCCGCGAGCGCCGTAGATAACACTCTTGCAGCACCGCTTTGCGGAGCGTTAAAAAAAGTGCTCCCAGAAGTGCGCAATTTCGCTCCCGTGGGCGTCCAATCGCAGCTCGTGATGGCGATTGCGAACGGCTTCGACTATGACGGCAAAAAGCTCGCAAAAGTACAGGATCAGATTGACGAGGTAACGTCGTCAAGTTGCCCCAAGGAGCGCGCTGCAATGCTTGCGCTGCTGAAGATGAAAACACTGGCCGAAGCGGTGCGCTGAGCAGTAGGCGCGCAAAGCCTTTTCCTGGCCACCGTCCGCCCAGCGCAAACCAAGTGACAGATGCTGCTTCGCTTCTTCGGGTGTTAATTTGCAAGTCAATCGATCACCGAAAGGCATTACCGACATGCCAATGCCAGCTGGAGATACCGCCGCAACCGTAGCCAAGGATTGAAATCTCAATGAAACGCGAACCTGCTCGTTATCAGCGAAACCTGTTGCCCTTGCTGGCTTTGCCAGCCTTACTAGCGATGGCATGGGCACACGCGGCCACCTTTACAGTCAACAACACCAGTGACACTCTGGGAGGCAGTTTTCGGCAGGCGATTATTGACATCAATGCCGTCCCTGCACTCGGACCGCACGACATCGCATTCAATATCCCTGCGTCCGACGCAAACTGTGTTGCCGCCACCGGCGTCTGCACGATTTCATTGCTAAGCGGACTGCCACCCGTCACCAAAAGCGTGGTGATTGATGGCTATACCCAGCCCGGCGCAACCGCAAACACCCATCCAGCGAACGTCGGTACCAACGCGTCGCTGCGGGTGGAAATTAGTGCGCTGGCGACGGTCGGTACCAACATTGTGCTCGGCGTTACTGGCAGCGTTGTGCGTGGCCTGGTACTCAATCGACGCGTGGGCATCGCGCTGGGAGGCGCCGGCGGTCACACAGTTGAAGGTAACTTTATCGGCACCAACGCTAATGGCACGGCTGGTTTTGCCGATGGCCAAAATGGCGTGTCAGTGACCTCAAATTCGCACAACAACGTGATCGGAGGCACCACGCCCGCTGCGCGAAATCTGATTTCTGGCAACGGCACTGGCATCCTGATTTCATCGCCCAGCACGGCTATTTTGGGCACTCAAATTCTGGGGAACCTGATCGGCACCAATGCCGCAGGAACTGCCGCTATTGCCAACGAACTAGCGATCGCACTACTGCAATCCGGAGGCAAAGACACGCTCATCGGAGGCACCACGGCGGCGGCGCGCAATGTGATTTCCGGCAACACTTCGGGCATCTATGACGAATCGTTCCTCGTCGGCGCTTCCAGCAACAACACCATTTCAGGCAACTACATCGGCGTTGACGTCAGCGGCGCGGCAGCGCTCGGCAACGGCCAGTACGGTATTTCCACCAGTAGTCGCGGCAGCGTGATCGGGGGTAGCGCGCCCGGTGCAGGCAACGTGATTTCAGCGAGCGGAACGACGGCCAATGTGGTGATCCAGACGCGCGATGTCGTGGTGCAAGGAAACTGGATCGGCACTGGCGTGTCCGGCTCTAGCGCGCCTGCTGGATTCGTTGCAACGGCATTTCGTGTCCCCGGCATTTACGTGGCGGGCAATACGGCGGTCACCGGCAGCCAGATTGGCGGCACAGCGCCCGGCGCAGGCAACGTCATCGCGTTCAACACGGGTTACGGTGTACTGCTGAGCGATCAAATTGGCACTGGCCATTCGATGCTCGGCAATTCAATTTTTTCGAATGCCCAGCTAGGCATTAACCTGGCCTCACCGGGACACGAAAACAGTCTAGGCGTCACGCCCAATGACACTGGTGACAGTGACTTCGGTGTCAACGGGCTGCAAAACTTTCCGGTACTCACCACAGTCACGGCTGCCGGCAACGTGCAGGGTGCGATCAATAGCATCGCCAGCGCGACCTACCGGATTGAATTTTTCGCCAATGCCGTCTGTGATGCGTCGGGTTATGGCGAAGGAAAAACATTCATTGGATTTCAATCGGCCACCACCGACGGCACCGGTAACGCGAGTTTCAACGTTGTGCTTGCGGCGCTTCCGGTCGGACAATCGGTAGTCACGGCCACCGCAACCGATGCAGGCGGTAGCACCTCTGAGTTTTCTCAATGCGTGACGGCCCCTCCCCCCGTTGCGCTCGCGGTGTTAAGGAATGGCTCGGGCAGCGGAACCGTTACCTCCTCGCCCGCAGGTATTAATTGCGGGGCAACGTGTAGTGCGTCGTTCGCCGGTGGCACCGCAGTGACGCTCAGCGCTACGCCCACTAGCGCGGCGTCGACGTTCACCGGCTGGCTCGGCGCCGGTTGTACCGGCTTCTCAACCTGCACCAAGACACTGAACAGCGCTGCCAACGTTTATGCCACGTTTGCGCTAACCAGCAACGGCCCGTTCAATCTGGATGTCGACGGCAATGCGCCGGTTTCGCAAGCCACCGGGAGCAACGACGGCATGCTGATCTTGCGCTACCTGGCTGGCATGAGCGGCGCTGCGCTGACCAGCGGCAACGTTGTTTCGGGGGACGCCACGCGCAGCACCGCAGCGATACTCACGGCGTATCTCGACGACCTCAAACCGATGCTCGATATCGACGGCAACGGGCAGGTCGACGTTCTGACTGATGGCCTGCTGATCACGCGTTATCTGCTGAATATTCGCGGCCCGGCGCTGATCGCAGGTGCAACAGGTGTTGCGGCAACGCGCACTACGTTTGTGCAGATCGAAAACTATTTGGCGAGTCTGCTTCCGCCCTGAACGACAACCAACGTCTTTCGAAGTCGCCAACGAGTCCGGCCACAATATTTCCGGAGCGCTGGTGGCGATCACGCTCCCCTACGTTGATTGCTGTTTTCCGTGATCACGACCAGAAGCACGCTGGCACGCTGCGCCATGGCCTATTGCGGCGTGCTTCCGCAAGTTGCGTTTGGATGAATGTCAGTCTTATAACTTCAGGCTGAAATTACCATCCTGCAGGGGCTAGATACGCAAAATGACACAAGTCGACATACGATAAATAGGGCGCTCAGCCCCCATTAAATATGGCATAGGCGAAAAAGCTGTATTCGGAATGTGATCCTGAAACGAGCCGCGTCCAACAGGCAAACGGCGCACATGCCGTTTTGTCGTAATCGAACCCGCAACATGTATTGCAGCCCTCGCTCGCCAATAATGGGGCAGCAATCGGCTGATCGCCGACAATGAAGTACAAAACACATTAAGGGGCCACCATGAAACAAATCGCATTAAAACCGTTACTCGCCATCGCGACCGCTGTGACGCTCGCAGTCGCTGCTGTCCCGGTACACGCCGGCAAAACGATCGACACCATCAAGTCTCGCGGGCAGTTGAGCTGCGGTGTGAACACGGGGTTAGCCGGCTTTTCTCAGGCCGACACCGCAGGCACCTGGAGTGGGCTTGACGCTGACTTCTGCAAGGCGCTTGCCGCGGTGATTTTGAACGATGCGAGCAAGGTGAAATGGGTGCCGCTTAACTCGCAGCAACGGCTGCCCGCGCTGCAAGCTGGCGAGATTGATGTGCTCTCGCGCAACACCACGTTCACACTCACGCGCGACGCTTCGCTCGGTCTGGACATTACGGCCGTGCTGTACTACGACGGTCAGGGGTTCATGGTGCCCACCAAGTCCGGGATCAAGGATGTGCGCCAGCTCAAAGGGCAAACCATCTGCGTGCTTTCGGGCTCCACCACCGAAAAGAATCTCGCCGATTTCTCGCGCGCCAACAACCTTGGATTCAGGCCTGTCGTGTTTGAATCGCTCGACGCGCTGATTGGTGCCTATTTCGGCGGTCGCTGCGTCGGATACACCACAGACGCCTCAGGGCTTGCCTCGGTGCGCAACAAGGAAGCGAAGAACCCGAAAGATCACGTCATTCTGCCCACGCTCATCTCCAAGGAACCACTCGGCCCGATGGTGCGACGCGGCGATGACGAATGGTTTGCCATCGTCAAATGGGTGATTTACGGCCTGCTCGAAGCCGAGGAATACGGCATCACGCGCGCCAACGTCGACAGCATGAAGGCGACCAGTCAGGATCCCGCCGTGCAGCGCATTCTCGGCAGCACCGAAGACACTGGCAAACTGCTCGGCCTCGATCGCGACTGGATGGTGCGCGCCATCAAAACTAGCGGCAACTATGGCGAAATGTTCGAGCGCAATCTTGGCCCCAAATCAGCCATCGGTTTGCCACGTGGATTGAACAATCAGTGGAATCAGGGCGGACTCATGTACGCGTACCCGATTCGCTAACGCGCCCGGTCGCTAGCCCGTCGCCATTCGCAACCGACGCGCGTCTTCTTCAAAGCGCGCGTCTTCGATCTGGTCCATCACGCCTTCCAGATCAACGGCGCGGGTGTCATGTTCGTACTGGCCGGTGAGCGGAACCGCCGGGTCAAGCAGGCCGCGCTCGTACAAATCCCAAATTTCGTGACCGTAATCAGTCTTTAATAGTTCGGGTGCGGAGCGGCCAAAAAAGTCGCGCAGATTGTTCACATCGCGCAGCAACATGCGCTTGGCGTGGTTGTTGCCCGCAGCGTCTACCGCTTGCGGTAGGTCAATGATGACGGGGCCGTCGGCAGCAAGCAAAATGTTGAACTCCGACAAATCGCCATGCACGACGCCCGCGCCGAGCATGCGCACCACTTCGGTTAATAGCGTTGAGTGATGTTGGCGCGCTTCGTCTGCCGTGAATACACAGTCATTCAAGCGCGGCGCAGCGGCGCCGTCCGCATCGGCGACCAGCTCCATCAGCAGCACGCCCTCAAGAAAGTTGTACGGTTTCGGCACCCGCACGCCTGCCGCTGCGAGGCGATATAGCGCGTCGACCTCGGCGCTTTGCCACGCCGCCTCCATCGCCTGTCGCCCAAAGCGACTGCCCTTGGCCATTGCGCGTGCGGCGCGCGTGTTCTTTACTTTACGGTTCTCGGTGTAGTCAACGGCCTGCCGAAAACTGCGATTGGTCGCCTCTTTGTAGACCTTGGCGCAGCGCGTCTCGTCGCCGCAGCGCACGACAAACACCATCGCCTCTTTGCCGCTCATAAGCTGGCGCACGACGCTGTCGATCAGGCCTTCGTCGATCAACGCTTGAAGTCTCTTGGGGGCTTTCATTGCCGCCATTATCCCAGCGGATGCCCATAAGGACAAAACAGAGCGGTGAAATAGCCGAATCCGTCCGCGCAATGACGCTTAACTCGCGTGTCGCGGATCCTGCCCCTGCACGATGTGAATCACGTATTCGCCAATGTTTTTGGCATGATCTGCCACGCGTTCAATGGCTTTGGCCAGGAACGCCACGTCAAGCCCTGCGCCGATGGTGCGCGGGTCTTCCATCATGTAGGTCACCAGCAGCCGCATGATGCGATCAAACTCATCGTCGACCGCCGGATCGCGCCCGATTACCTCGCTCGCCGAAATCACGTCGAGCCGCGCGAAGGCGTTGAGGGCTTCCTTGAGCATGTCTTGCGCCAGCGTTCCAATGTGCTTGACCTCATTCAGGCGCAGTAGCTGAAAGCGCTCTGACGCCTGAAATTGCCGCGCGCGAATGGCTACTTTTTTGATCTCGTCACCGATGCGTTCGAGATCATTCACCGCTTGCATCGTGCAAATAATCTGCCGCAAATCAACAGCAGCAGGCTGGCGCCTGGCGATGATTTCCATGCCTTTGCGATCCAGTTCAAGTTGCTTCTCGTTCACGCGCTTCTCTTCGCGCAGGACGACTTCGACCAGTTCTTCCTCATGCGAAGCGATTGCCTCGAGAGCACGTTCCAGCTGGGCCTCCACCATCCCGCCCATCGCCAGCAGCCCGGTGCGCAAGTCTTCCAGTTCGATCTCGAATTGTTTTGAGGTGTGTTCCATGGGGGCGCTCCTAGAAGTTCGTTTTTCGGGATGAAGTGCGAGGCGTGGGGCGCGTAGGCAAAGCCGCCGTTAGAAGGCTTTGCGGAACGTGCGTCGGTAGATGAGGATTGCGAGCACCCCACAACGAAGCAATTCGCCTGAACAACGGATTTGGAGGGCCGCCCATTAACCGAACCTTCCTGTGATGTAGTCCTCAGTGCGCTTGTCTTTGGGTTTAACAAAAATTTGCGCCGTCGGTGTGAATTCGACTAATTCGCCGAGATACATGTAGGCGGTGTGCTGCGACACGCGCGCTGCCTGCTGCATGTTGTGCGTCACCATCACGATGGTGTAATCGGTGCGCAATTCACTCACCAGTTCTTCGATGCGAGCCGTCGAAATCGGATCCAGCGCCGAGGTCGGCTCATCGAGCAACAGCACTTCAGGCTTCACAGCGATGCCGCGCGCGATGCACAGGCGCTGCTGTTGACCGCCGGATAGTGATAGCCCGCTCTGGCTCAGTTTGTCTTTCGCCTCCGTCCACAGCGATGCCTTTTTCAGGGCCCACTCAACGCGATCATCCATGTCACTCTTCGAAAGTTTTTCGTAGAGCTTCACACCGAACGCGATGTTGTCGTAGATCGACATGGGGAACGGCGTCGGTTTTTGAAACACCATGCCAACCTGACCACGCAACGCGTTCAAATCGTGCTTCGAATCGAGAATGTTTTCTCCGTTGAACAATATTTCGCCCTCGGCGCGCTGGCCGGGATAGAGCGAATACATGCGGTTCAGCACGCGCAGCAATGTCGATTTGCCGCAGCCCGATGGACCGATGAAGGCGGTCACCTGCTTCTCTGGAATGTCGAGCGAAATATTGCGCAAACCCTGAAAGGTTCCATAGAAGAAATTCAGATTATTGATCTTGAGTTTGGTCGCGGTGCGCTCGGCAACAGCGGTGTCCCCGAGGCTGACTTTAAATGCCATGTGTAACTCTCGACTATTGTGTTTTCTGGCGGAACACAGTTCGCGCCAGAACATTTAGAAGCAAAACGGTCAGCGTAATTAGCAGCGCTCCAGCCCAGGCCAGCCGTTGCCAATCTTCGTACGGACTCATCGCAAACTGGAAAATTACCACCGGCAGGTTAGCCATCGGTGCGTTCATGTCGGTGCTCCAGAACTGGTTATTGAGCGACGTGAACAAGAGCGGTGCGGTCTCGCCGGACACCCGTGCCAGGGCAAGCAAAATGCCGGTGATCACACCGCCGCGCACGGCTTTCAGCGTCACCAGCAACACCACTTTCCACATCGGTGCGCCGAGCGCCACTGCCGCTTCACGTAGGCTGTTCGGCACCAGCATCAACATGTTCTCAGTCGTGCGCACAACCACCGGCACTGCGATGATGGCAAGCGCCACCGCACCTGCCCAACCGGAATAATGCTTCACCTGGAACACGATCAGGCTGTACACGAACAGGCCAATCACAATCGACGGCGCCGACAACAAAATGTCATTCACAAAGCGCGTTACTTTCGCGATCCAGTTGTCGCGTCCGACTTCGGCGAGATAGATGCCCGCCATGATGCCCACAGGTGTGGCAATCAAAACCGACGCCCCCACCATCAAAACGCTGCCAAAAATCGCGTTAGCCAGACCGCCGTCCGAGCCCGGTGGTGGTGTCATCTGCATGAACAGTTGCGGGCCGAATGCTGAAAAGCCCTTGCCAAACAGCGTAATGAGAATCCAGATCAAAAACACCATGCCGAACGCCATGGTGGCCATCGACATCGCCATGTTGAAACGGTTCACCCACACGCGGCGACGATAGATTGGGTTCTTTGAGCGGTCGTTCACGTTGCTGTCTACGGCCCTCATGTTCGCTTTCCTTCACGTTTGGCCAAGCTCGCGAGCATCCAGCGCGATGCAGCCAAAACACAGAACGTGAGCAGGAATAGAACCAGCCCAAGAGAAATCAGCGCCGACAGATGCAGCGGATCAGACGCTTCGTTGAATTCATTGGCCAGCGATGACGCAATCGAGTTGCCCGGCTCGAAGAGTTTGAGTGAGATGTTGTACGCATTGCCGATCACAAACGTCACCGCCATCGTCTCGCCCAGCGCGCGGCCAAGGCCCAACATGACGCCGCCCACCACGCCGGTTTTTGTATACGGCAGCACTACGTTCCACATGACTTCCCAGGTGGTCGCACCGAGGCCATAGGCGGATTCTTTGAGGATCGCAGGTGTTGTTTCGAACACATCGCGCATGACGGATGCTGTAAACGGAATTACCATCACTGACAGGATGATTCCGGCAGACAGCACGCCAATGCCAATCGGCGTACCCTGAAACAAGATGCCTACCAGCGGCAATTTTCCGAGCGTTGCCGTGAGCGCTGGTTGCACATATTCGCCGA
>JBDSYI010000214.1:0-7413 GCA_039925745.1 Casimicrobium sp.
ACGCTCAGCAATCAATACGGGCCGCAGGTCGAGAAGTTTTGCCCACCAGTATTTCCAGCGCGACAATCCCTCGCCCCTCGCGCTATTGTGATTTAGCGCCCGATACAAAAAGCCAATGTCGTCAGGAACGATGAGCGTGCGAACTTGTTTGCGAAAGCTCTCCAGCGTTGTTGCGATGTCACCTGCAGGTACGCCGTTGTCGCGCAATCGCACCGCGTGCGCGATGAGTACGCCCATGCCCGCAAGGCCGGTGAACGAATCGATCACCCACGCCTTGAGCGGCCCGCTGCTGCCGAGCGAGCGGCGCACTTTGTTGTGAATCAGCATGAGCGATTGGCTGGCTGCGAGCGAGCTTAAATACACCGAGCTACGGGTGGCTGAGAATGCAATTTGTACGACGAAATCAATGGTTGGCGTCATCCACGTTTGCAAATAGTCGCGGATCTGCACCGGCTTGGACGGGTTGATTTCCAGTTGTGTTGGACGTTCTGCTTTCGGCCCGTTGAGGCGGTCGGCGAATTGCATGCGATCCAGCTCGTCGCCAAGATCCCACATCTGTTCGGCGTCGCGGGCGACGGCTACGGGCACCACGGCGACGTTGTGCTTGGCTAGCCAGCCGCTTGGCATGTCGCAGCCAGCATCGACCACCAGCAGAATGCGAGCAGCGTTCGGAGAGATTTCATTTAGTTTGCGGTTGGCCGCGGCGCGACGGGCAGCGGCGGCTGCGGTGTCGCGGACATACTGTAACGCCGCTGTGGTGGGGACGTCTAGCGCCGAGTAGCCTTCGTTGTCGTAGGAGGAGCGGTCCATGTCTTTATCATTCTTATTGATGCCCTATAAGCATCCGACGATGCGCATGGAATAACGCGCATCAATTTAGTGTAAATGCCTTGAGACGTATGTACAGCAAGTTTTTGCGGACTATCGCGGTATTGGATTTATCTTGCGATTTTGTCGCAGCCGCGCTACAGCTGACGCATTAGTGTCGATTTGCCAAACAGACTTTCAATCAGGTCGACAGCCACTTGCGCGGTGCGATTTCGGACGTCGAGCGCAGGGTTTAATTCCATGACGTCAAGCGACGCCAGACGTCCGGTGTCGGCGATCATCTCCATGCATAGTTGTGCCTCGCGATAGGTCGGACCACCAGGCACCGTGGTGCCGACGCCGGGTGCGATATCGGGGTCAAGAAAATCGACATCGAAGCTCACATGCAGATGCGTGTTCTCGTCGACACCGGCGAGCGCGCGCTCCATCACCGTGCGCATGCCCAACTCGTCAATTGAGCGCATGTCGAACACCTCAAGGCCCTGTTCATGGACGAAACGTTTTTCGTCGGGGTCGACGCTGCGAATGCCGATCTGGATGATTTCGTCGCGCCTGAGTGCGGGTGCCGGGTCGGCGAGATTCACAAGCGCGGCAGCGCCGTAGCCAAAGAGTGTTGCCACCGGCATGCCGTGAATATTGCCGGAAGGCGTGATGGAACTGGTGTTGAAGTCAGCGTGGGCGTCGAGCCAGAGCACCAGCAGGCGTTTTTTCACGCGCTTGCAGTGTGCCGCAATCGCGGTGATCGAGCCGATCGCCAGACAATGATCGCCACCGAGTAACACCGGAAATTCACGAGCGTTTAGCGCGTGCGTGACAGCATCGCGCACGGCGACATTCCACGCCAGCGTCTCGGGCAAATGACGATAGCCACCCGACGGCGGCAGCCAGGGGTTCGGTGGTCCGGACAGGTTGCCGTCATCGACGACATTTAAACCGCGGGCGCTGAGTGCATCGGCAAGGCCTGCTACCCGTAAGGCCTCTGGCCCCATTGATGCGCCGCGCGAACCCGCGCCGATGTCAGTGGGTGCGCCGATCAGGCGAAGCGTGGGGTGAGATTTCATGCGCTGGATTGTATGAGTGAGACGCAGCATCGGTGCGCGGTGGGTTGAAGCCGCAGACTTCGGCACCAGCATTGGTCTGAAAGGCTTATTTGATTGGGGCTAGCGTCGATATTTAACCATTATCGACTATCGGCGAAATGGAGCGTTAGCCCCCATTCCGCCGTCGTTATCGCAGAAAGCTGATAACCAATAAGCAAAAAAATTACTCGTCGCAGTCTGACACCACCACTTCACAGGAGCTGCGAGCGCATGCTTCAATGGCTTTGCGCTCGGCTTCTTTCACCGTTTTGCCCCAGCCCACACCGTAGTAGCGTTTGCTCGCCGCATACGCGCCGCAGCCGTCAAAACGCACTTTGAGTACGCAGTTTTTGTTGCCGTCTTTGCGGCACGCTTTCATCGCTTCAACGCCAGCGGCGTCGCGCGATTTGCCGAAACCAATGCCGTAGCCGACGTCGTCGGGATGATCGCCCGCTTCGTCGTCAACGGCGATGGCACCAGCGCCGTAGCTGGCAGTTGAGACGGCACAGGCCAGCGCGCAAGCGGTGGTCAGAAGTGTTTTGTAAAACGGTTGCAAAGTAGATTTCCCTCAATTTTATTAGTGCTTTTATGCCGACCGTGGCGGATCCAACGGTCGGACAGATCCGAGCAAATTGATGTTAGCGTCCAGAGGGCGCAGCAGGGACTTCGTTCGTCAAAATGCGAGAGCGGCAAGCGAAGTTGTCTTTGAATTGCTCATGCGAAACCGCCTTGCTAACGAGTGGACACCGAGTCCGGCGTTAAGCGCTTCACCGTGCGCCGGTGAGCGCTGCTATATCGCTGCGATCACCACGTGCTTCGGCCTCGAAGCCTTCGGCGAAAGCGCGATCAAAATGCGCTTTGAATATCGGTGCCCGTTGCGTGAGCGCGAGCTTGGCGTTGTCAACTGGCAGCACGGATTCGCGGTTACGGGCGTTTGCTGCCACGATCGTTAGCCACGGCTCTGCATGCGCGCCTAACTGGCCGTGGATGTATGCGGCGTGACCGCCCTTGCGCATGGCGGCGACACGCTCTGCAAATCCGACGTAGTGTTCGTGCCAGGCCAGCGCGCCGACGACGAGCTGGCTATAGCCGCCGGCTGCTCCGAGCCGCAAGCCAAACTCGTAATCGTCCCAGGTAACCCACGGAAACGCTTCGTTAAACACGCCAATTTTGTCGAACAACGTCCGTTTCAGGCAACTGTTGCCACTGAAAAAGAACCGTCTGTCCCAAACGGTGAACTGCTGGCGCAAACACGCGCCAAACAGGGTTCCGGAATCCTCGAGCCAGCGCCGTAAGGGATCGGCGCGCAACGTTTCGGTGAACACCGTGGGGCCGATGCTCACCGCAAGTGGATCGCTGTTGCGCTGGTGATAGGCCAGGTGTGCGGCGAGCGCGGTGGGTGTCGGCAGTGCATCATCGGCGATTAGCACGATGAACGGCGCGCGCGCCAGCGCCAGGCCCTCATTGAAGGCCGCAGCACGCCCCGGACGAGGCACCGTCTGATAGCGGATCGTGAGGCTCGGAAACCGCTCGTGCGCAAGCGCTACGCCGCACCGAAAGGCGTCGCGGCCGACATTGTCGAGCACGATGATTTCAAACTGGTGGTGCGGAAGTGTTTGCTGCGCGAAACACTCAATGTAGGCGAAGCCAGAATTGTGATGTTCGGTGTCGCAGGAAACGAGTACAGAAATCTGCATGCGGTTAGACCCGCGCTGAAGGCGAAAGACGTACCAATCGCGTGACCAACGCCAGCAGCATGTCTCGCGGCAACGCACTGAGACCGCCGCCAACCGCGAGCGTTGCCCAGAATACATTGCCCCACACCGCAGGCGTCGGGGCGAAAGGATTGTGCTGGACGGTAACGCTTTGGTCAGCCATTGCACGAGGCGCAACAAGCGCCGTTGGAACGGTGGCAGTCTGTACAAACTGCCGCATCATTTCATCCACTTCACGGCGCGGTTTTTCGGGGTCTTCGCGGATGGTGTTGCTCGCGTGCCAGCGATAGCCATAGCGCGCGTCGGGAACAAAGACCGGCTCGGTGAGCAGACTGGCTTGCAGACAGAATTGCCAGTCGTGGTTGTAGCGTAGGGGGGCAAAACCGCCCACTGCCTGCCACAGTGACTTGCGAAAAAACAGGTTCCCGGTAGAGATTGCCGGGTTATTGCGCAAAAACGAGAGACCGAGGGATTCGCTCATGTCGATCGAGTCGTGTGTCGCGTAGAGCGCGCCCACTGAGTCGTCTGTACGCGGCAGTTTCGCACCGGTCTGATCCACAACGTCAATGCTGCCGAAGCCCCAATCGATGCCGTCATGCGCGCAAGCGTTCAGCATCCGTGCAAGTCGCTGTGTATCGAAAAAATCGTCACTGTTCAAAGGTGCAATCCAGTCGCCAGTGGCGCGCTCGATGGCTTCGTTTAACGTCTGCGCGGCACCGCGATTTTCGCGCGCAATGAAAACATGTGTGATGTCGGTTGCCGCAAGTAGCGTTTGAATTCGCGCGACCGAATCATCGCGCGAGCCGTCATCAATCACGATGACCTCGTCGGGTAGGCGCGACTGGGCGAGCACTGAATGCAATGCCCGGCCAATAAAAGGCGCGTGGTTGTAACTGGGTAGTACGACCGATACGCGCGCGTTTCGCTGCGCCGGTAAATATTCGCGCTCCGCTAGCCAGTCGCCGTACGCTTCGCGTCGGGCGCGCGCCTCCGGTGAGTCAACGGTGTACGTAGCAGCAGCTATGGAGAGCGACAGGTTGTGCGCGACGGTCTCGGGCAATGCTTCGGGGCATTTAAGTAGATCAAGATAGGTCGCAAGTGCCTCGTTGACGCAGCCCTGCTGGTATTGCGTGAGCGCGAGCATGTGCAGCGCATCTGCGTCCAGTGGGGCGATTTTGAGGGCGTCTCGATACAGGCGTTCGGCAACGGCGTAGTTACCGGCGAGTTGCGCCGTAAGTGCCGCGTACTTTGGCGCGTCAGGGGTGGGTTGTGCGCTTGTGACTTTGTGCTTGCCACAGCAGTCTTTGTAGCGGAGTTGGCTATTGCACGGACAGCGGGCGTTGCGTGAAATCAGCGTCGACGGTCGCTCTTTAGTCGCTGTCATCGTGGGTACGTTACTGCGCTGCACACCGCATTTTTGCGTCAGGTTTCAGCGCGTTGATTCGGGCCCAGCGCATCGGTGCGCAATGACAATCAGCCCGCACTGAGCAGCTGCGCGAAGCGAGTGAAATCGATGTTGCCGCCTGATAGCGTGATGGCCACGCGTTGATTGGCAAAACGCGCTTTGTTCTCCATGAGCGCAGCCAGTGCGCACGCGCCGGATGGTTCGATTACGATTTTCATGCGCTCGAATGCGAAGCGCATCGCGTCAACGACCGTTGCGTCGGACGCGGTCAGCACATCGGTGACTTTTTCGCGAATCACTGCGAATGGCAGGACGCCGACGGCTTGCGTTTGTTGTCCGTCACAAATGGTTTTCGGCACGGCAATCGTGACGATTTGACCGGTGCGAAGTGATTGCTGAACGTCGTTGCCAGCCTCCGGCTCTGCGCCGTACATTTTGATATTCGGCTGCACGCCTTTTGCGCCAATCGCCGAGCCCGAGAGAAAACCACCACCGCCGGTACACACGATGAGTGCGTCAAGATTCGGCACTTCCTCCGCGATTTCCATGCCGCAGGTGCCTTGCCCAGCCATTACCGGCAGATAGTCGTAAGGCGGAATCAGCACCGCGTTACGCTCCTCGGCGTAGCGCTTGGCCAGCGCGTCACGATCTTCCGTATAGCGGTCATAGGTGATGACGTCCGCGACGTACTCACGCGTCGCCTTCAGCTTGGTCGGAGGCGCATCCGACGGCATCAGGATGGTTGCCTTGCAACCGTGCAATTTTGCGGAAAGGGCAACGGCCTGCGCGTGATTTCCTGAGGAGAACGCCAGCACGCCGCGCGCGCGCTCGGCATCGGTCAGCGAACTGACTGCGTTGTAGCCGCCACGAAACTTGAACGCGCCCATGCGCTGAAAATTCTCGGCCTTCATGAACACCTGACAACCGAGCATGCGGTTTAGTGTCGTGCTGGTGAGAATGGGTGTGCGATGCGCGACACCTTTGAGGCGTGCCGCGGCGGACTGGATGTCGGAGAAGTTAAGCATCCAGCCATTGTAAAAGCGAGACGATTTTCAGGCATCTCGCCTCGGTCGAGACGCTCCGCAGTTGCGAGCGAGTACTCCGGCCTATCGGCGATTGCCCTGATGGTCGTTCTGGCCATCGTTTTTATGCCTGCCGGCCACTTCCTGCTCCTCCGCCTTCTGCTTTAGCTTTGCGACTTCATCGACAAGCGGCGGCTTCGGTTTTGGGTGTCGCGGGTCGATGTTATGGTCATGATTTGCCATGTCGCTCTCCTGAAAGATAGATTAAAGGCCGGAACCCGAAGCTACAGAAGCTGTTTAGCTAGGTTTCGAAATCTCTGAGAGCGTCTCGCCAGCAGTCGCAATGTCGCTTTTGACCACTGCGAAATCACCCAGTGCGACGATGCCAACAAGTCGTTTATCGACATTGACGACAGGCAGACGTCTAATTTGGTGTTTGGACATGAGTTCGGCGGCGTCGTCGATGGTGTCCTCTTCGTACGCCCAAATGACACCGGCAGACATCACATCCCGCACCTTCGTGCTGCCATCCTTGCCATCCGCCACGGCGCGGATCGCGATGTCACGATCCGATATCGCACCGATCATACGGTCGCCTTCGGCCACCGGCAACATTCCGAAATTGCCGCTCAGCATTTGTTGGGCTGCTTCCCTGATCGTCGCATCGGGACTGATGACTTTTACGTCCGTGCTCATCAAAGCTTTAACTTTTTGCATTTCAATTTCCTCGTATCTATCGTCAATAAAAAGTAGCGTTCAGGACCGGTCACGCAGTTCTGTCACGCCCGCTTGCGTTGCACAATGATCACAGCAGAACATCCGTGCGCCGCTTTCTAGCCCATGACCCACGATGCGCACGCCGCAGTTCGCGCACGTCGGAGCCAGGGCCTGAATCGCGCATTCGAAGCTGTCAAACGTATAGCTCTTGCCGTCCGTCACAACCTGAAACGCTTTGTCGTAATTATTTCCGCAGGTGTCGCACTTGGCCATGGATCGCTCCTCGCTGAATGAAATGTTGCCGAACGTGGTCATACCGAGCGGCTCGTTTACACGCCGCCGCCGGGATGCCCCTTCGCATCAAAATTTGCGTCTGTTGTAGTGGGTCGCACCGCAACGAAACGAAACGAATGATGCATTCGTGCGATCGCCCTGTCTGTGCGCTATCTAACATTAAAGCGGTTTGCCGGGGGAAACAGGGCGCCGTCGCGTCGCGCCGCGCCGATGCGTTCTACTGCGGCAGCGACATCCCGCACTGTGTCACAAGATAGTCGCGGATTAGCGGCCAGGTGTTGCGGGTGGCGTTTGGCGCGAAGGTGATGCCGCCGATCACGGCGTTTCCGGTGATGCCAAGGGCGATGCGGGTG
>JBDSYI010000215.1:0-1985 GCA_039925745.1 Casimicrobium sp.
TAGCCGTCGGCATTTCATCGATGCGACCGTGGCAAAAAAGCGCTGCCAGCCGCAGGCAAACAACACGCATTAACTGGGCTGAAGACAACGCATCCCGATTCAGTTTTTTAAGCGTTCCCGTATGTCCTAGCACCAGCGTCGCCAGCGCGCTACGCTCCTGCTCCGAGAATCCATACAAATCGGAATGTTCAATCACGTAGGCTGAATGGCGGTGATAGTCCTCATGGGCAATCGCCATACCGATTTCGTGCACCGCCGCAGCCCATGACAACAGGGAATCATGCGCCGACTGGGCCACTCCCGCCCACAACGTTTGCGCCAATGCAGCCACACGACTCGCCTGCTCCTGATCAACGCCGTAGCGGTTCTGCAAACGCGACACCGTAATGGATCGTGGGTCCGTGGTGGACGGCTCATCCGATCGATGCAGTAGGTCGTAGAGCACGCCTAGACGTAGCGCGCCTTCGGCGGGCTCGATCGCCTGTACATTTAACTCCTGCATGAGCCCCAGCAAAATCGCAAGCCCGCCCGGTAACACGGGCGCACGACTTGACTTAAGTGCTGCCAGTTCAAGCCGATTGACGTGTCCCGCTTCGATCATGACGCTCTTCAATTTCAGCAACGCGTCGACCGTAATCACTTCGCCAAAATTATTTTCAGTCACGATTTCGTGCAGCGCGCGAATCGTCCCCGATGAACCATATGCCACATGCCAGCCCTGTTTGTAGCGCTTTTGCAGCACCTCTAATCGTGTCCGCACGAACACTTCGGCCTTGCGAAATGCCGCCGCCGTTACCGTCGCGCCAGGAAAGAAATTCTGCGACAAAGTCACCGCTCCGAGCGGGAACGATTCAGTCAACGACGGTTCATAACGCTGTCCAATAATGCACTCGGTCGAACCGCCGCCAATGTCCACAATCAAGCGCTCCTGATCACTCCACGGCAGCGTATGCGCGCAACCGAGATAGATCAGTCGCGCTTCTTCCTGCCCCGAAATCACGCCAATCTTGAAGCCCAGCGCCGCTTCGGAGGCACTGAGCAATTCAACCCGATTTTTTGCAACACGATAGGTGCTCGTGGCCACTGCGCGCACGCGCCCAGGCGCAATCGCACCGAGTCGCTCGCGAAAGCGCTCCAGAGCGCTGCAGGCCTCAGCCAGTTTCTCGTCTGCCACCTCATTCGAATCGCTCAGCCCGCCCGCCAGTCGCACGCCTTCACGGTACATGCTGACCGGAACAATCTGCCCGCCGTCTTCTTTGGCAATTAAAAGACGAAAACTGTTCGACCCCAAATCGACCGCTGCCATCAGTTCGCCTCGGCTCTGCATTTGCACTGTCATATCGTCACTTCAAGGCGCACTCTCGTAAAGGAGCAGAGCATATTGCAAGCGTGTGACACGGGGGTGACGCGCCGGCAAAACGCCGCACGGAAACCGCCCGCCGTCCTGATGCGTACAGACAAGTTCAGTCCCATATTGACGCGATGTCTTGCCACTGTCACCTCGGCACCCTACGCTCACCGCACGATTGAAAGAACGCCGTACCGAAGTACGAAAACACGAAAAGGACAGCCATGTTGATCGCCCTGTCACTGCTAACCGCCGGTGGAGTCGTTGTCTTAGCGACGCGTCTGGTCGTGCTCGGTCATCGCAAATTGGATGAAGCCTTGGCTACGTTTGGTTGTAGTTTTGCTCACGATTGAGCGCTCTTTGCGTGCAGGTTTGCAATAACAGCTTTCATGCAAAATGACCTTTTTGCCGGGGCTAGAGGCATAAGTTAGCAATTGTCGAGTTATGCTATTTTGCCGAGCTAGCCCTTATGCAGTCGGTCTTTCAGCCTAAAGTTGCTGTCAAACAAGCGCATTGCAATCGTCAAAATCGCGCCGCGCGGCTGAGGTGTCTAACAGGGTCCTATTTGAGGCACTGCGCAACGATGCTCTGAATTTGAGCAGGGCTTCGTGGCCGTGCAGCCGTTACGGTATTGTTG
>JBDSYI010000216.1:0-4011 GCA_039925745.1 Casimicrobium sp.
AACGACAGCGCAACGAAAAGCGTGCCCGTGAGAATGCCCTGCACGTCCTCGAGCTGCGTGTGCAATCTCTTTTCTTGCGACGTATCTTTTGACGTTGCAGTGGCAGCCGACATACGATGACTCAAACGTGCGATATAAAAGTGCTGCGATCATAGAGGTGCCACGCGCCAGTTAAAATGACCTAGCGCAAACGAAAGTCGCGCGGTAAAGAGTCTGCCGTCGTTTCAGTCAATGTCTCAGGGTGGCAAGAGATGTCGAACTAATGTCGTAGCTTCAAACTGATCGTAGCAAGGTCCTTTTGACCGCTACTTGAGATGATGCCGTGATCCTGAATGTCGGCGAACGCGGCGTCGTCGTTTAAGCTCTCCATCGTACGCGTCACTTGCCCACGTGCGGTCACACGCAAGGCCAGTACGTACCGACCGTCTTCAAGACGCACGTCCTCCAGCGCTGCATTGCTGTCAACATGGCGCGCCAACATCGCGCGCATATCGGTGGGCGTTCGCGCGGACGCAGGCGGAGCGGCAGACGCAGCCCCAGTCGTGATCGCTGAAGGGGTGCTTGTCGCGGCAGCGGCGGTTGACCCCATGCCGTTTTCTTGCGCATATTCCTGGCCTTCGATGCGCCGCAGCTTCTGAGGCGCGATGACATCGTTTGGGGTAGGCACAGGCGTCGGCACAGTCGCCTTCCAGCGTGTCCAATAGGTGTTGATGTCAAACCAGTAGGGAATGCCCGCGCCGGTTTCGGCCCACACGGACAGCACGCGCGCCTCGCGCACATTGGTGCGCCCGACCAGTCCGCCCTCAACATCACGACGCAAGCGCACGATCTGAGGCCCGAGTGAGCCATTTCGATAGTCCACATCTTTGTAATCGTAATGGTTGTGCTTGGGGTAGGTCACCCGCAACTCTTGGTTAATCTTGCCCACCAACCAGCCGTCTTCGCAGGTATACGCCACACCGCGCTGCGCGGTGACCGTCTGCCGCTCCGGCGCGCTTCCCAAGTCCGTGGTGAGCGCGGAGCGGGCGCGAATGAAGGTGGCGGTGAGCATCGTCTCTGCATCGCCCTCGATCTTGAACGACAGCAACGATGCGTTGTAAGCCTGCATCACGCCCGCGCCCAAAAACGTCGACAGCACACTAAACGTCGTCGCATCATAGTCACGATGAAAATCGTCGAACACGTAAGTCCCGCTCAGATCAGAGCAGCCGTGCGCCGACTGTTTCTTGGCAAGCGCTGGCCAGTCGGTTGGATACGTGCCGCCGCTGCCACCGCACGCAGAGAGGAGGAGTGTTAGCAGACTAAGCGTTGCAAATATTGATCGGCGGGCGGCAATGAAACGAGGCATGAGTGCGTGATGAGGGTGTTAAATTGGATGGTCGAATCCGTTGGTCCTATTGTGTCGCAACGGGCAAGAACCTGTGCGTCGTCAGCGCAAGCGGTGCGCGATCAATTGCGCTACGTCAATGACAAATCAGCGTCGCGAGACTACCGTTAACCAGTGAATTTATACGCAGAAAATTTGTCACTGGCGAGTCTGGTGGCGTGCTGGCTGTTGATGCTGCTGACGCTCCCGCTCGCGTGGCTTTACGCGGCTAAATACGGCGACTGGGCACGACTAGCATCGCGTTCGCTAACGCACGTCTGGCACGCGTCGATTGCGCTCATCGTCGCGACGTGGAGTCTGAAGTCAACGCTTGGCGGCGGTTTTACTTTTCATCTGTTGGCGATGACGGGCGTGACGCTAGCGCTGGGGGTTCCGCTCGCCTTGCTGTCTGCTGCGCTCGCCACAGTGGTGTTCATCATGATCCATTCCGGTTCTTTTGCCAATGTTGCAGCGATTTGGGTGACGCTCGCGTTAGTGCCGATCGCGACAACGCGGCTCGTGCTCTGGGCCAGCCAGCAGTGGTTACCTCCGAACTTTTTTGTCTATATTTTTGTGGTTGCATTTGGTGGGGCTGCGCTGTCGAGATTTCTGGCGCTATTGGCCTCATTGTGTCTCTGGTCGCTCGGTGACGGACGATTACTCAATCGGGTGCTTTCCGATTATTTACCCTACGGCATCCACCTGGCATTCGCTGAGGCGCTTCTGACCGGAATGATCGTGACCATCGCCGTGGTTTACAAGCCTCAATGGATTTCGACCTTCGATGACAAACGTTATCTGAGGCCATAGCTGCGCTAACGGGTGTCCGCGCGCGGTTCCGACACAACGAGATCGCGATAGGCATGCCAGGTCGCATGTCCGAGCCACGGACCCACCACGATCAACCCCAGAAATCCTGGCAGCATCGCAAGCAGCGTCAGGGCGACGATGGTTGCCGCCCAGAGCGCAAGCGTTGACGGCGAACCGAGACAGGCGCGCACGCTCGTCAGCCCAACCGTGATGGCGTCGGTCCGGCGGTCGAGCAGCATTGGGATGGCCACGGCGCTCACCACAAAAACGAGCGTCGCAAAGATCGCCCCCACCAAAATGTAGGCGATCAAAAAGTCCACGTTACTGAATTTGGCGAGGGCTGCCAACAAGTCCTTGGTCGTCGGCAAACCGCCCTTGTAAAACAGCGCGAAAACGACCAGCGATGCCCGTCCCCAAAGCAGTTCAAGTACCAGCAAAACCGCAGCAAAGATTCCGATGTTCGCGAGCACCGGACGAAACGCCAACGCTGCTGGCAAAAACCGCGGCTGCTGCCCTCGCTCTAGCGTTTGCGACAGTTGATAAACAGCCGTGCACAAGAACGGCCCCGCGAGTAGAAAGCCCGAAATCAACGCCATCGAATACGCCGGTGCATGCTGAAAAATCAGCAACTGCAACCAACCCATGACAACAAAGCACAACCCGAACCACGCCGACACTCGCCAGCACTTGGCGTAGTCCGCCCAACCAGCCCGCAGCCACGCAAATACATTGCGCCAGGGCAACCCCGTGCGGATGGGTATCAGCAGCGAGTCTTCCTCGGCGCTCTTCGCGATCATCTACTTGCTCCCCTTTTTTTAAGCTTTCATCGCCGTGGCATCTCCGCATCGCCATCCAGCAATGCCGACAGACTTTCTGCTATCGCATGAAGTGAAAATATCACAAATCCCTCAAATGAATGGGGGCATCGCAAATGTAATTTCTGTCCCTGAACTAGCATCTTTGACATCAGTTTTACTAAATAGCTTTTTGCTGAAAGTACTGTTTTAATGGGGCTAAGATCGATTTTTTGTAAAAGTCGAGTTTTGGCTAAACAGCTATGTAGCCCCTGAGAAATAGTGCTTAAACGCGAAAGTTGTTACCGAAAACAAATCGTTCGCGCTCCAGATTTTTTGCTTTGGGAAGATCGCATTTTGGTGGGATTGCTTCAGCACGAGAATTTCAAAGAAGCGATCCCCGTCGAATGGCCAGCAATAGCCGGCCTGCGAATTACCGCATCACGTCGCCGGTTCACCAAGATGAACGTCCGAAATTTCGCTCGCCCAATTAGTGGACATCGTGCCATCGGCGATGTAGCGATGAATTGAAGAATGCGGCCAATCGCTCGCCCGTTGCACGTAGCCGTGTTTCACCGGATTGATGTGGATGTAATCAATGTGGTTGGCGAGGTCGCGTTCGTCGCGAATAGTGTGCTCCCAGAATCGGCGTTGCCAGGGCGACGCGATGCCGAGCGACTTTGTGAAATGTGTTTTGATCAGTCGCCAGCGCGTTGAATAATTGGTATCGCCCTCCGGTAGCGTCCAAATCGCGTGCAGGTGATCGGGCATCACCACCGCAGCAATGATCGTGAACGGCAACGCCTCGCACGTTTTGCGCGTCGCATCACGGAGAACGTCCACGCGATCCACCAGCAATGTGGATGACCGATCAGCCAGCGTAACAGTGAAGAAAAACGTCCCGCCCGGCACCCAATTGCGACGATATTGAACCATCCAGCAATCGTAACCGCCATACCGTGAAAACGTTGTTCCATCGCCGCGTCACCGCGTCACCACGTAGCCGTGATTAGCGCGAAGCGCGTAATCAAGGCATTTTGT
>JBDSYI010000217.1:0-3856 GCA_039925745.1 Casimicrobium sp.
CACCGCCTGTTTCAGCAGCAAATTTTCGCTGTCGTAAGTAGTGAACACTTCAAACAACAAGCCGCTCGACGCCTGCAGTTGTTTGCTGGATTTGTTCTGTCCAGGATAGCCCTGATCGATCAGGCCCGCGACGCGCGCGATCTCGCGGAACTGGCGTTTGCCAAGTTCGGCGGCGTTGAGTCCGGCCAGGATGTCGGCTTCTACGTTGCGTGAATCGAGCAGTTCCCGAAGCTGCTTCGTGCTCAACGTGACCTCCGTTGGTGAGAGTAATTCGAAGCCGTAATCGTTGATCGCAATCGAAAAAGTCTTGCCTAACTCGGGATGGTCTTTCGCGATGCGATAGCTGAACAGCGTGGCCAAACCGAGATGCACCAATCTCCCCTCGAAAGGGAAGAAAAACAGGTGCCAGCCCTCTTTGCTTTTGAACGATTCGATGAGCCATTCTTTGTTGTCGGGCAACATCGACAAGCGGGCTTGCAGTGCGAATAGCGGCGCGCACAGTTGAGTCTCGGGTGTTGAGTAAACGCCATGCTTTGCCTCCGCGATCAATGCACGCGTAGCGTCTGCGAGTTGTGTGGAGAGCGGCATCTTTCCGCCAGCCCAACGCGGCACGAGATTCTTGCGCTTTGCCGCACGCCGCACATAGGCCGTCATCTCACGAACGCGGATGAATTCGACCACGCGGCCTGCGAAGATGAACGCGTCGCCGGGGTTTAGACGCGCGATAAAGTCCTCTTCGACGTGCCCTAGCCGAGCGCCGCGGAGGAACTGCACGGTGATCGATGCCTCGGACACGATAGTGCCGATGTTGGTGCGATGGCGCGTGGCGATGCGACGATCTGTGACGACGTGTTGCCTTGTCTCTGGGTCAATCACGACTTTGTGAAAATCAGGATACGCCGAGAGCGACGCACCACCCTTCGTCACAAAATCCAGACACCAGGTCCATTCGACGTCCGTCAGCGCCATGTACGAAAACGTCCGCTCAACTTCGGCGCGCAACTCATCCGCGTCGAACCCGCCACCCAACGCGCAGCTCACCATATGTTGCGTCAGCACATCGAGCGAGCGCCACTTTGCGCCGCTATGACCTTGCCCCAACGGGGTGCGTGATTCGATGTGCCCGGCATACGCCGCTTGCCGCGCCGCAGCGGCCTCCACCAGTTCGAGCGCATGCGTTGGCACGACCGTGACACGGCTTTTTGCGCCTGGTTGATGGCCACTGCGCCCTGCGCGTTGCAAGAGTCGCGCGACGCCCTTCGGTGAGCCGATTTGCAACACTTGCTCCACTGGGCGAAAGTCCACACCGAGATCGAGCGAACTGGTGCAGACGACAGCGAGTAGCGCGCCACTCTTGATGCCGTCTTCTACATAAGCGCGTGTCGTCTTGTCGAGCGATCCGTGATGCAACGCGATCAGGCCAGCGAGTTCCGGCTTGGCATCGAGCAGCGCCTGATACCAAATCTCGGTTTGCGAGCGCGTGTTGGTGAAGATGAGCGTGCTTTTCGACTGATCAAGCTTCGCCAGTACTTCGGGCAACAGCCGCAGACCCAAATGGCCGCCCCACGGAAAGCGTTCAATCGTCTTCGGCATCAGCGAATCGATCACGATGTCTTTCTTGATCTTTCCGCTGATCAGTACACCTTCGCCCGAGAGCGCTGCGTCCGGGCCGATCAGCACCCGCATCGCCTCTTCTAAGTTGCCAAGCGTCGCGCTCATGCCCCAGGTTTGCAGCGGCTTCGCGCCTCTTTTTCGGCCGCCGCGAACGCGTGAGAGACACAGCTCTAGGAGCACGCCGCGCTTCGACGATAACAACTCATGCCACTCATCGACCACGATGCAATTCAAACTACCGAGCCGCGCCTGCCAATCCGCCTTGGTCAGCATCAGCGCGAGTGACTCCGGCGTGGTAACAAGCACCGTCGGCAAACGGCGATCCTGCTTCGCGCGCTCGCTGGTGGATACGTCGCCCGTGCGCAAGCCAACCGTCCACGTGGGCTGCATGGCAGCGGCCGCGTCTTTGAGCGAGAGCAGGGTATCGGCAGCGAGGGCTTTTAGCGGTGTGATCCAAAGCACGGAGATTGCGGGCGCGAGCTTGTCGGTGCCCTCGGGGCCAAGCGCGCACAATGCACAAAACGCGGCGTAGGTCTTGCCGAAACCGGTCGGCGCGTTGATCAGTCCACTCTTTCCCGGCGCCTGCGCAGCCCAGGTTTCACGTTGAAAAGCGAATGGCGTCCAGCCGCAATCAGCGAAGAATTTCTCCGCCGCGACAACGGTTTTTTTTTCGGCAGCGACTGTGCGCTGTGTTGACACGACTACGGGATCGAAAGAAATGCGCTAAACCGCCACCGGCGCCTTAATCGCCGCATGACTCTCATACCCCGCAATCTCAAAATCCTCAAACTCATAATCAAAAATCGAAGCAGGTTTGCGTTTGATCAGGAGCTTGGGTGGCGGCATGGGCGTGCGCGATAGCTGCGTCTCTACCTGCTCAAAATGATTGCTGTAAATGTGGCAATCGCCGCCGGTCCAGATGAAGTCGCCTACGTCTAAATCACATTGCTGCGCGATCATGTGGGTGAGCAGCGCATAGCTCGCGATGTTGAACGGCACACCAAGAAAAAGGTCGGCGCTGCGCTGATAAAGTTGGCAGGACAGGCGCGGCCTGGGCAGCGTGTCGTCGAGGCCTTCCTCCTTCGCGCGCGCCCGGTCCCGTGCTGAAATCGGGTCGGCGACATAAAACTGGAAGAACGCGTGACATGGGAGAAGCGCCATCTTCGGCAGGTCCGCCACGTTCCATGCCGACACGATGATGCGACGCGAATTGGGGTCGCGTTTGAGCATGTCTACTGCGTTGGCGATCTGGTCAATCGTGCCGCCGCCGTCCTGTTCGCGCTTGGGCCACGAGCGCCATTGCACGCCGTAAACCGGGCCTAAATCGCCGTCCGGTTTGGCCCACTCATTCCAGATCGTGACGCCGCGATCCTGCAACCATTTTGCGTTGCCGTCGCCGCGCAAAAACCACAGGAGTTCGTAGGCGATGCTTTTCCAATGGACCTTCTTGGTCGTCAGCAACGGAAAGCCGCGCTGCAAATCAAAGCGCATCTGCGCGCCGAATACTGATTGAGTACCGGTGCCCGTGCGGTCGCCCTTTTCGGCGCCTTGTGCGCGCACTTGCTCGAGCAAATCGAGGTAAGGTTGTTCGAGCGCGGGGAGATCGTTGGGTTGCATGAAATCAATGGTAGCGGATGGTCTGGTAAGTGATTGTGGGAGCGGTTGTACCGAGATTTTTGTGAAGCAACGAAATCGCGGTGGAACCGCTCCCTCAAAGCGCTTAGGTCAGACCAATCGCCACAATTTCACGGTAGTTCGGCATCGCGTTCAACTGTGCGTACCAGCGCTCCACGTTGGCTAACGGCACTCGATGCTGCTCGAGCCCCGCCCGGGCGAGCGGCATTTCAAACCAAGTGTAGGCAAGGATCGCTGCCGGGATGTCTCCGACGGTGAAATCGTCGCCCGTCAGCCATTTCGTCTTGCCCAACTGGCGGTCGGCGATCGTCCACGCCTGTGCCGCTTTTGGAATGCTGGTGGACATCATTTTCATATCCCATGCTTCCTGCGGCGAGCGGAGAAGCTGCTGAAAGGTTGGGCCGATGGGCGGGCCTAGTGTGGTGAGTTGCCAGTCCATCCAGCGGTCTGCCGAGGCGCGCAGTTGCGGATTCTCCGGCCAGAACGGTGCCTTCGGATACTTCGCGCAGAGGTAGCGCACGATGGCATTGGATTCCCACAAAATAAATCCGTCGTCGTCGATGACCGGAATCATTCCATTGGGATTTTTTTCGCGGAATTCATCGGT
>JBDSYI010000218.1:0-8263 GCA_039925745.1 Casimicrobium sp.
GGTTTGGCCCACTCATTCCAGATCGTGACGCCGCGATCCTGCAACCATTTTGCGTTGCCGTCGCCGCGCAAAAACCATAGCAATTCGTAGGCGATGGCTTTCCAGAAAACCTTCTTCGTCGTAAGTAACGGAAAGCCGCGCTGCAAATCAAAGCGCATCTGCGCCCCAAATATCGAGCGCGTTCCGGTGCCAGTGCGGTCGCCCTTTTCGGCGCCTACCGAGCGAACCTGCTCTAGCAGATCGAGGTAAGGTTGTTCGAGCGCGGGGAGATCGTTAGGTTGCATCAAATCAATGGTAGCGGATGACTCGGCAGGGCATTGTGGGAGCGGTTTTACCGCGATGATCGCCAATATGGGATATCGCGGTGGAACCCCTCCCGCAAAGCGCTTTAGGTCAGACCAATCGCCACAATATCGCGATAGTTCGGCATAGCGTTCAGTTGCGCGTACCAGCGGTCCACATGCGTGAGCGGCGCTCGAACGTCCGCGAGCCCGGCACGCTCGAGCGGCAGCTCTCTCCATGTGTAGGCAAGAATGCCAAGCGGCACGTCGCCCATGGTGAAATCGTTGCCCGTCAACCATTGCGTCTTGCCCAGTTGGCGATCTGCAATCTTCCACAATTCAGCTAAGCGCAGGACATTGGTTGAGATCAATTTCATGTCCCAGTTTTCCTGCGGCGCACGTACCAACTGCATAAGTAAAGGCCCAAGCGGAGGACCGAGAGTCGTGCATTGCCAGTCCATCCAGCGATCTGCCGACGCGCGCATTTTGAGGTCCGCCGGATAGAAAGGGGCCTTCGGATGTTTGGCGCAGAGGTAGCGCACGATGGCGTTCGATTCCCACAAAACAAAGCCGTCGTCATCAATCACGGGGATCATGCCGTTTGGGTTTTTTTCGCGGAATTCGTCGGTCGTGGTGATGCCGAAATGCAGTCCAGCATCGATGCGCTCGTACGGAACACCCAGTTCGGCGCAGGCCCACATGACCTTCTTGACGTTGGAAGAGTTTTTGCGGCCCCAGAGTTTCAACATGACGATTTTCTTTCCGTACGACTGCGGCGCGTTGCGCTGCAATCGGGTTAAATGTGCGTGATTCGGAATTCAAAGTTTGCCATGAAGTTTGCCACGAAGCGTCCGATTGTTCTGTTCCTGCTAGTTGGCGTTACGGCGCTAGCGTCCTGCCGGCAAACGGATCTGGGCGAGGGCGGCAGCAAAGTCTCCGGCTCGGCCGGGCCTGCGGGAGCGCAAGGAGCGGCGAAAGAACTGGTGACCTGCGACAAGCCGATTGCGACCATCGCGCTCTCGGAAAACCCGAATGGTTACAGCGTGATTTCAGGCATGCAATTGCCGCCAACGCCATTGCCGCTGATCCGCGTGATGGCACAGCAATCGGGTTGCTTCCGCATCGTTGATCGAGCGGCAGGTTTGCGCGGTACGATCCAGGAGCAGACGCTGAAAGATGCGGGCATTCTGAAGGCGGAAACGGTGCCGAAAAAGGGTGAAGGCATCGGCGCGCGTATGACGCTCACCCCGAGCCTCACGTTTTCCGAAAACAACGCGGGCGGCGGCATCGCGGCGATTCTTGGGATGATCCCTGTACTGCGCGATTGGGCGGGCGTGGCGAGTGGTGTCAAGTTCAAGGAGGCGCAGGTGGTGTTGCTGCTGACCGACAATGAAACGACCGAGCAACTGGCTGCTGCGACCGGTTCTGCGCGAGCGACCGATTTGGGCGTCGGCGGCATTGTCATCGGCAAAGTGCTTGGTGGCGCAGCTGGCTGGGGTATCACCAACGAAGGCAAGGTGATCGCAGCGGCCTTTCTTGATGCGCACAACAAGCTGGTGCTGCAGGCGAGGGCGCTTTCTGCGGCACGGAGGAACGAATAATCCGCTAACAACTTGTCGTGTAAAGCGTTAATTTACATGGGCTGAACGTGAATAAAGCTACTTATCGACTTTCGTAAAAATGGCTATTCAGCCCCAATGCGATCGTCATCTTTATTGAAAAGCTGATGAGTAGCGTTGGCGGCTACTTTAGCTTTGAATTGATCTCCGTCAGTCCCTCGCGAGCCTGCCGCAACCAGTCCTTTTGCGACGATCGGGTGCGCGACGGCCAGTGTCTCGCATCGTCGACCACCTGCTGGAAATGCTGCGCGGCATCGGCGTTGCGCCCTTTGCTGCGCAACCATTCGCCATAACGAATCAGCGGCTCGGGGCCAGTGCCTGTCGTCATGGCATGATCAAACGCAGCTTCGGCGGCATCGGGCTCTGCGATAGCGAGCACTCGCGCGTACAACAGCGCGGCTGCACCTGTGTTGCGGGCCGGGTGCAGCTTAAATAGCGTGTTCATTGCGGCCGCCGCAGCGGGCGCATTGCCGCACGCAAACTCGGCATCTACCAGTCCGTAGAGCACGTCAGGATCGTCGGCGAACGCGCCCTGCGCGCACTCGCGAAACTGCGCTGCAGCGCCCTGTGCGTCGCCCTTACCGAGTAGCGCATGCGCCAGCCGAATGCGATTGCCAACGGTGGCTGTTTGATCGAACGCACGTTGTGCTTCGCGTAGCTCGCCATCAGGATTAATGAATTTCGTGACGGCATGCGCCGCGCCCCGTGCGGCGCGATTGAAGCGCAGTTCCGGCAAATATTCCACGAAGAAATAGGCCACGCTGCCGAGCAACGGGAACGAGAACAGTACAAACAGCCAATACAGCGAGCGACCAGTACGCAAGGCGTGAATCGCAAAAAAGAGCGCAACGACAACGTGAAGGCCGAGGCCGATGTAAGGGATAGTTATGGTTTGCATGAAAGAGGACTTGCGGGAACCTATTCAGACCGTACCGTGCACGAATTCAATTTATTCAATGCAATCGACGGGATAAAGTGGCATTTTGCCATTCAAATCGAACTAATAACTTTATGCTGAAACTTTGTATTTACAAGGGCTAAACCGCCAAAATATATTAAGTCGACTTTCTTGATAAATGACATGTAGCCCCCGTGCAAATGTCATCTCATCAAAAAGGTAACAGCGTCATTGATAATGCAAAGTCTCACCAACAGCGTGAAAAAGGCATCACCATGAACGCACCCGTCTCCGCCCACTTAGCCGGTGAATTGGCTCGCAAAGACGTCGCCAATCACTTCCATCCCTACACCAATCTGCGCGCTATCGAAACGGATGCGCCGCTTATCATCGTCGAGGGTGACGGCGTCGAAGTGATCGACGACGCGGGCAAGCGCTACATCGAGGGCATGGCGGGGCTGTGGTGTGCATCGCTGGGATTTAGTGAAAAGCGTTTGGGTGAAGCGGCGAAGCGCCAGATGGACAAGCTGCCGTACTACCACTCGTTCTCCGGCAAGGCGCATAACGTGGTTGCGGAAGTCAGCGAAAAACTGATCTCACTGGCACCGACGCAAGCGCTGCGCGATGGCCGCGTGATCTTTGCGAACTCGGGCTCCGAGGCGAATGACACCGCGTTCAAACTGGTTCACTACTACCATAACGCCATCGGCAAACCGCTGAAGAAAAAGATCATCGCGCGGGTCAAGGGCTACCACGGTGTGACCGTTGCTTCGGCTTCGTTATCCGGCATTCCGACGATGCATCAACACTTTGATTTGCCGATTGCGGGAGTTCTGCGTACGGGCTGTCCACACGCGTATCAGTTCGCAAAAGAGGGAGAGTCGTCCGAGCAGTTTGCGACGCGGCTCGCTGACGAGCTTGAAGCACTGATTCTGGCGGAAGGGCCAGAGACCATCGGTGGATTCATTGCTGAACCGGTGCAGGGCGCTGGCGGGGTCATTATTCCGCCACCGACATACTTTGAAAAAATTCAGGCGATCCTCAAGAAGCACGAGATTCTTTTCATCGCCGATGAAGTCATCACTGGATTTGGGCGCACGGGTAATTTGTTCGGAACGCAGACCTACAACCTTGAGCCCGACATGCTCACCACCGCCAAGATGATCACCTCGGCTTACGTGCCATTTTCGGCGCTGTATGTGAGCGGAAAGATTTATCAGGCCTGTGCCGACGCGAGCGCAAGCGTTGGTGTGTTCGGTCATGGCTATACCTACTCGGGTCATCCGCTGGGCTGTGCGATTGCGCTGGAGACGTTAAAGATTTACGAAGAGCGCGATTTGGTGAATCACGTTCGCGCGGTGTCGCCTGTGTTCGCAGCGGAACTACAAAAATTTGCGAGTCACCCGATGGTAGGCGACGTGCGCAGTGTCGGGCTGATCGGTGCAGTGGAGCTCGCCGAAGACCCGAAGGCGCGCAAGCCTTTCGATGCCAAGCGCGGAGTTGGCGCGTATCTCGTGCGTCGCGCACAAGCGCATGGACTCATCCTGCGCGCGATGGGCGGCGACATTGTCGCTTTTAGTCCACCGCTGATCATTACCGAGGCAGAAATTGCCGAGATGATGGTGCGATTTGCGCTGGCGCTTGACGACACGCAGAAATGGCTCGCGTCGTAACTTTGGCAACGGATGTAACCGCGATCCGAGTCGTAGCATCGATCGCGGCTAACGCTGCTCCCGCACAACGGCGACAAAGATAAGGCGGGAAACACCCGCCTCAGACAGAAGCACATGGAACTAAAACTTACTCTCACACCCACGGCGCAAAAGCTCGTTCATAGCACCGAGTTCACGTTCTCAACTAACGCCGACCAGGGCATGACGATGCCGCAGGTGGGCGACATGATGCGCGTCACACTCGATGAACCACCCGTTTTTTTCAAGGTTATACAGCGTGCTTACGACTTCACGACATCGCCTATTACGGTGACGCTGGTGCTGGGCGCGCCCGACTAGCGCTGCGAACAAAAAACGCGGCGCTGTCGGGTTACAACTCGTTACAAGTGGCGCGCGCTGCGTTGATTGTCGTGCCTACAATCAAATGCGTTTCGTGCGATTAACACGATCCTTGCCTCGAACTTCAAACTAGTTGCCCCATGCTTCTTTTTACTCGGCGAGTGATGTCGCTCGCCATCGTCTGTGCGCTACTTCCCGCAAGCCGCATCGACGCACAGACGCCATCCGCTTCGCCCCAGACGTCGCCTGATACGCCGAACATCTCGCCAGCCCCGGACGCTGCAACGCCAGCGGTCGACCCAACAACGCCAGCCGTCGTTCCGCAAAGGCGTGTGCGCCCCGAACGTGTTGAACCCGTTGAAATAACCGGAAAGAACAGCGCGACCGAAGAGCGACGCAATTCCACGGCGGCCAAGATCATCATCACGCGAGAAGATATTGAGCAGTTTGGTGACACCAGTTTGGGTGACGTGATGCGACGTCTGCCCGGCGTGACAACGGGCGGGCGGCCTGGCCGCACGGGGGCACCTCGTATGCGCGGGATGGGCGGTGGCTATACGCAAATCCTGATCGACGGCCAGCGTATCCCCCCCGGACTTAACATCGAGGAAATCACGCCGGAGCAGGTGGAGCGCATTGAAATTTATCGCGCACCCACCGCCGAGACGGGCACTCGCGCCATTGCCGGCACCATCAATATCATTCTGCGCGAACCACTTCGCAGCACCAATAACGACGTTCGCCTCGGATTGCAGGAAGAGCGCAACAGACTTTCGCCGCACGCCTCGGTGACCCACAACGGCATCCTGAGCGACACTGGCACGTACAACGTCACGGCATCGGCCAACCAGACGCGCCACCTCACCGATACTGCCACACACACCACGTACTCTGACGCAACGACTAACGTGACCACGCTTGAACAGACGGGTTTGTCACAGACCGCGGATCTTCGCAACAATCTGTTTTTGAGCGGCCGCGCGCTGTGGCGACTCGGCGCGGGTGAGCAGTTTGGCATTCAAGCTTTTCTTGCACACAACAACTACGAAAGCCAAACCACGGGCACGCTCACGCAGCTCTTCGGCAACGATCCATCTCCATACGCCACGCGCACTGGGACGTCGAAGAGCAGCAATGATGTCGCCCGCCTGAACCTAAATCTGAGCAAACGCATTGATGCAGACATGCGCTATGAACTGCGCCTGAGTGCCGGTACCTTCACGTCGACCACGGGCGGCATCAACCAGCAGTTTGCGGACGCCGGCAATCAGACGTTGTTGCAAACGACAGATGGCAATGTCGGAGACCGTTCGTGGAGCAGCGCGGGCAAACTGATCCGCAATGTCGCTCTGGGCGGTCAAGCCATTACCGCCGGCTACGAAGTCGAAGGTTTGCGCCGTCGCGAGAATTCGCTGACGCTGTTAAACGGAGTGCAACAACTGGAAGACTTGGGCACCGAGTTCACCGTGTCCACGCAGAGAAATGCACTCTACATTCAGGATGAATGGGATCCCGCACCCAATTGGTCGGCGAACGTCGGTTTACGCTACGAAACCATTCAAACCAGGAGTTCGGTTGCGGGGGATACCTACAGCAATACCAGTCGCGTGCTGTCGCCGCTCGCTCACCTTGTTTGGCGGTTTGCGGCTCCAACGCGTGATCAAGTGCGCCTTAGTCTGACTAACAGTTACTTGAGCCCGACGGTCGCGCAGTTGAGTGCTCGTCCATCGCTTAACACACTGTTTCCCGTGCCTGGCGCCAACACAGCGATAACGCCAGATCGTGCGGGCAATCCCAACCTTAAGCCGCAAACGGCCAGCGGGATTGATTTGGCCTACGAAACTTATTTCAATTCGGGTGGCATGGCGTCAATCAACCTGTTTCAACGCAATATTGATCAGTTCATCCGCAATGTCACGACCCTCGAAAATGTGTCATGGGCGAATAGCCCGCGCTATGTCAATCGCCCGCAAAATTTGGGTAAGGCGATGACGCGGGGCATTGAATTCGACGGCAAATTTCAGCTGAAGGAGATCGTCGCGACCACATTTCCGCTGAGCCTGCGTATGAATCTGAGCATCTTCGATTCAAAAGTAGAGGCCGTGCCCGGACCCTATAACCGCATCGATCAACAGCCACGCGCGACGGCCAATGTGGGGTTTGAATACCGTTTTGTCAGTGCCCCGGTGCGCTTCGGCGGCAATTTCGGCTGGACACCTGCCTATTCAACCCAGTTGACCGGTACGCAGGGCCAGAAAATTTCGACCAAGCGCGTGTTCGATGCTTATGGTTTATGGCTCGTCAATCCGTCAATGAAAGTTCGGCTTTCACTCTCGAATATTGCGCCCATTGACTTTATTTCGCAGACCAGCGTGGTTGATGCCGCTCTCCGCCAGACTATCGTTAGCACCGGCCGTACGGATATGTCGGTCGCTTTGCGACTGGAGCTGCGGCTTTAGTAGCGTTTGTGGCAGCACACATGTCTTTCAGCGCGCCTACAATGACATGATGCCTGACACCAAAAAAACTCTGCTCCTCACCGGCGCTTCTCGTGGCATCGGCCACGCTACGGTCAAGCATTTTCATTCGGCCGAATGGCGTGTCATCACTGTCTCCCGACAGCCATTCGACAAAATTTGCCCGTGGCCGCAAGGCGAAAAAGATCACATTCAGATGGATCTCAACGATCTGGATCAATTTCCAGCAGCCATTGCCCGGATCAAAGCCAAATTAGCCGAGCCGGAAACAGGCGGCAAACTCTCTGCGTTAGTCAACAACGCAGGCATTTCACCGAAGATGCCCGATGGCAGCCGTATGGGTGTGCTGGATGCAGACATCAGCGTCTGGCAAACCGTGATGAACGTAAATCTTTTTGCTACTGCATTGCTGGCGCGCGGGCTGTTTGATGAACTGAAAGCGGCGCAGGGCAGCGTGGTCAATGTCACCTCGATCGCGGGGGGGAAAGTGCATCCCTACGCGGGCGTAGCGTACGCGGCATCGAAGGCAGCGCTGGCCTCGCTGACGCGGGAAATGGCGAATGATTTCGGTCGTCATGGTGTGCGTTGCAACGCGATTGCTCCGGGTGAAATCGATACGGCAATTTTGTCGGCGGGCACCGATGAAATTGTGCAGAGGGAGATTCCATTGCGGCGTTTGGGTAAGCCTTCCGAGGTCGCGACGCTCATTTATTTTTTGTGTACTTCTCAGAGCTCGTATATCAATGGCGCAGAGATTCACGTCAACGGCGGCCAGCACGTTTGATTTTCGTTGCCATCGGCTGTGATCCTTCGTTGCAGGATTCCTCGCGTGGGTCTACCACGCGTCGTCGTCCTGCGCCTCGGCTGACAGCCGCTGGCAACGAAAATTGGCTCTCCTTGGTGAAGGTCGCAGGGTTCTTTCTCCCATGGCGGGAGAGGGACAGGGTGAGGCGGTTGGTGGCAATGACATCGCTCG
>JBDSYI010000219.1:0-11854 GCA_039925745.1 Casimicrobium sp.
CAGCGTAAACGCCGGGATGCCGCCCGCGCCGGGGGCACGGCCGGCAAGCACGCTCAACAGGTGTTCAGTTTGTTGCAGCTGTTTGCGCAGCGTCGGCAGCTCGGCGCGCGTTTGTTCCACCTGCGCCTGCAGGCTCAACACTTCATCGGGGGACGCCTGACCGATGCGCACGCGCTCCCCGGCCAGATGCAATTGCTCGTCCTGCGCACGCACGATTTCGGTGGTTGCGTCCAATTGTCCGGCCAGACGGGCACGGGCTATGGCTGCTGTCGCGATGTTGCCAGCCACGGCCAAGCGCGCCGCATTGAGTTCGAAGCTGCGATAGTCAGTGCGAGCAGCCAACGCTTCGAGTGCACGCCGATTGCCACCGGCCAGGTCGAGGTTGTAGCGCACACCCAGGCTGGCGTTGTAGAGGCCAAATTGGCGTGCGTCACCGCTCAGCCCCTGGCTGCTGGGAGTGAATTGCTGGCGCTGCGCTCCCAGCCCGAAATCGACCTGGGGATACTGCGTTGACCCTGATCGTGCGGCCTGAAGCTCCTGCGCTTGTCGCAAACTGGCGCTGGCGGCTGCCAGCGTCGGGCTGGCCCGGAGCGCCTCGACGATCAGTCCGTCGAGCGCGGTGGAGCCCAAACTGCGCCACCAATTCGCATCTATCGGCAGCCGTTCAACCAGGCGCTGTTCTGTGCCGAACGGTGTGGCGGCGGACGCCGTTCGGTCAGGCATCGCCGTGGTCGTATAGCGCGCCACATCGGAAACAGAAGGACGCTGAAAATCGGGGCCTGCGGTGCAACCGGCTACGCATGCAACAAGCAGACCGGACATCAGGCAGCGTGTGGCAAACCGGCGGTTGCGGTAGCTGGATTTTGTGACTGCGTTGGCGCGCATCATAAAGATTTTGTGGGTCATGCCTGTTTGCCTTCGATGGCGCAGTTCATACGTAACACCGCGCGCCACGCGACGGCGGCGATCAACAGCCACACGATCATGCGTATGCTCATAGCGATTACGGTGCGCATTTCATAGGCCCCGTCGGCATAGATGTATGCGCCCAATGTCGCAAAGGTCAACGCCGTCGCCGCCGCGATAGCGACCGCCAGCCATGCGGCCCAGCGCCGCTGCATCCACAGGCCGGCGCTCGCGATGACGTAGGCGAATCCGGCCACAAAGTTAGACCAGAGCACGAACGGTACATAGTTGCCGGCAGCGACGCGTGCTGCTTCGTTGCCGAACAGAACGGTGCCGCCTTCCTTGATCGTGAGTAGGCCGAAACCAACGGCGATCACTGAAATCGCCCGTATCCAGATGCCGCATGGCGAAGATGTTGTCATGGTGTACCTCTCGGTTGATTTAAATATTCTGGTGATTTCGTGGCAGCAGCAAGGCGGTCATTCGATGCTCCGCCCTTCGCCCGCTTCTTCATGGGTCACACCGTCGCGGATGTGATAGATGCGCTTGAACGTAGGAATGATTTTTTCGTCGTGGGTGACGACGATGATGGCGGTCTCTAACTTGCGCGCCATGTCGTTGAGAATGCGAACCACGGCCATGGCGCGCACAGAATCGAGCGGCGCGGTGGGCTCATCGGCCAGGATGACTGGCGGGCGGTTGACCAGACCGCGGGCGATCGAAACGCGTTGCTGTTCGCCGCCAGACAATTGCGCAGGCATGGCCTGGGCGCGGTGCTGCACATCGAGCGCAGTGAGTAGCTCTAAAGCTCTGGCGCGCGCTTCGGCGTTAGCTACCCCCGCGAGCATGGGCAACAGCGCCACGTTGTCGGTGGCATCCAGAAACGGAATCAGATACGGTGCCTGGAAGACAAAGCCAATTTTGTCGCGCCGCAGCGCGCGCAGATCACGAACTTTCCAGCCGTTGTCATAGATGACGTCGTCGCCCAGCGTCATGCGGCCAGCGGTCGGGTCGATCACCGCGCCCAGGCATTTAAGCAAAGTGCTTTTGCCCGATCCGGAAGGGCCGATGAGACCGACCACTTCACCGGGGGCCACCTGCATGTTGACGTCTTTCAAGGCAAATACAGCGGTGTCGCCTTCGCCATAGCGTTTACTCAAACCCTCGATAAGAATGCCTTTTTTGCTCATTGCACTACCCGATGGCTTCGGCCGGATCGACCTTGAGCGCCATGCGAATGGCGACTAGACTGGCCAGAACGCAAATCACTAGCACGACGAAAAAACCGGCCACGGTGTCGAGCGGCATCAACAACACATATTTGGGAAAGAGTGGTGCGGCGAACGTCGCGGTGATCTTGCCAACCACGAAACCGATCACGCCCAGGGCCAGCGCCTGTTGCATGATCATCGCAGCGATGGTGCGGTTGCGGGTGCCGATGAGCTTCAACACCGCGATCTCGCGGATCTTGTCCATCGTCAGCGAATAAATGATGAAGGCCACGATGGCCGCGCTGACGATGGCCAGAATCACCAGAAACATGGCGATCTGCTTGGCTGCGGTCGCGATCAGCTTGCCGATGAGGATCTCTTCCATCTGCGCCCGGGTGTAGACCGTCAAACGCTTCCAGCGGCGGATCGATTCGGCGACGTCATCGGGAGCGTGACCGGGCTTTAGCGTGACCAGCACGGCATTGACGAACGCGTTGGTGCTCTGTGAGGAAATGACGGCATCGAGCAGGCCGGGAACGCCGGGTCGGTTGAACGCGGGGTTGGCTTCGGTGCGGCGTCGGCTTTGCCAGATGGCATCGTTGTCCTTGAGGAACTGCGCCTCCTGAGCATCCTTGAGCGGAATGAACACCATTGGATCGCCGCTCGATGACACCATGCGGCGGGTCAGTCCCACGACGCTGTAGTGGTTACGCCGGATGGTGATGCGATCACCCAGCTTGAACCCGGTGGCGATGTCGGCCACGGCTTCGTAGTGCGCACGAGTGATTTGTCGCCCGGTCACGAGATACGGTGGCCATCCCGGCGTGGCACCCAGTTGCCCCGGTGCAATGCCGACCACCATTGCGCGCACGTCGCTCTCGCGTTCGCCCCCGCCCCCGCCTTTGCGCACCTGCGTGGTCAGGTAGGTCACGTTCGCCGCCTGAGCGACGCCGGGCATGGCTAGGACGGCGCGATACGCTCCATCGTTGAGGCTGGACGACTCCGCATAGGGGCCCAGCGTGTCTTTTTGCACCACCCAAAGGTCGGCACCGCTGTTGTCGAGCAGCGCCTTGCCGTCGTCCACCATGCCGCGGTACACCCCGGCCATCACAAGGGTGACGCCGATCAGCAGCCCCAGACCGACGCCCGTGAAGACGAACTTCCCCCACGAATGGAGAATGTCGCGCCCCGCCAGACTTATCAAGGGGATACTCCCGGAATGCGCTCAACCACGTGAATGCGGCTGCGTGCGCTCAGCGTCTTTTCGCTATAGGTCACGATCTGATCCCCGCTCTTGATGCCTTCACGCACCTGCACGTAACCGTTAAGGTCGGCAGTGCCGAGGGTGACTGGCGAGAACCGCAGATCACCTGCCACGATTTGCCAGACCCCCACCTTGTCGCCGTCACGCCGGACGGCGGCGTTGGGGATGAGCGGCGCAGGGGCGAGGGCTGGAAGGTCAACGGTCACTTCGGCTAATTCACCCAGTGGCGGCAGCGGCTGAGGAATGGCATCGAAGCGCACTTTTGCCAGCGTCTCTTCGGTGACTGCGTCGGCCTTGGGCTCCACCCGCAGCACGCGCCCGTTCAGCGTTTGTCCGCTACGCGAACGCAACGCGATGCGCGCTGGTAGTCCGCCTGCCAAGCCTGCTGCACTGATCTGATCGAAGCGCACATTGATCCACACGCTCTTCGGGTCAATCAGCTCCACCACGGTCTGACCCGCCACGATGGTCGTTCCAGGATCGGCATCGCGCGCGGCGACCACGCCGTCGACGGGCGCGGTGAGGCGCAGATTGCTCCGCTGCGCAACGACGGCGTCGCGGTCGGCGCGGCTGCGAGCGATTTCTTCCCGGGCAGCGGACAGCACGGCATCGGCAATTTGCAGTTCCTGCCGTTTGGTGGTGGCGATTTCCTCGCTGGTCGAGCGCATCGCAAGCAATTGCTCATAACGATGCGCCTGGGTTTGGGCGTAGGTTTGGCGCGCTTGTGCCTCGCGCAACACGGCTTCGGCCCGCTTGAACGCCGCCCCCTGTGAGCGGACGCGATCATCGAGATCGACCGGCTCCATTTCACCGAGCACCTGCCCGGCCTTGACCGAATCTCCTACTTGAACGTCAACGCGTTTGATCCGTCCGGCAAACGTGGGGCCGATCTTGTAGGTATAGCGAGCCTCAACTGTGCCAATGCCGAACAGCGCTGGCGTGACCGCCCGTGATTCCACTGTCGCCACCGTCACCGCTACCGGGGCCAGGGGGCCCGAGCGCAGCCCAACGTAGACGAACAGGGCAAGCAATGGGACGATGACCGCCAGCAGCGCAACGGTGCGGCCTTGCAACGGCATACGCTTCATAGTTCTCTCCGGATACCGCGCTGATAAATTGCAAATACTCGTGGCGCATCGCGGCGGATGCGCGCTATGTCGCCCGCCAGCATTGATTGCATGACCAGTCCTTGGATCGTGCCGATAAACAGGGTGGCGGCTGCGTCGTTGTCGAGCGAGGCTGCCAACTCACCGCACGCCTTGCCTTTTTCGATGAGCAGCTGCAGGCGTTCTCCGTAACGCTGAATGAGTGTTTGCACCATGCGCTTGGCGGGCGTCGATTCGGCGCGCTGAAGTTCGCCAAACATCATTCTGGGAACGCCAGGATGTTCAGACACGAACCCGACATGACTCATAAACATGGCCTCCATCGCCGCCAGCGGCGATTCGATTCCCTTTGCGGCGCTGTCGATCCGTGCCAGAAGGCGCTCGGCCACCCACTCCATAACGGCCTGCCAGATCGCCTCCTTGTTCGGGAAGTGCCGAAACAGCGCCCCCTGCGTCAAGTTCATGTGTTTGGCAATGGCTGCGGTGGTGATCTCGCTCGGATTTTGCAAACCGGCAAGCGCCACCACGGACTCGACCGTCACGGAACGACGTTCATCCGCTGGAAGATTCTTTGGACGGGACATCAAGGTCGCTCCTTACAATAGATAGTAATTAATTACTATCTTATCAGTTGAAGTTGGAAAATGCAACTCGACGGGTCCGTCGACGCTGGTTGTCTGGAGGCTATTTCTTAGTGGATGGAATTGCACAAATGGAGCGTGAGTCGACTGAACTTGCCACCTCTATTCCGATCATCAGCGGGGAAGAAGAGCCGCAGTTGCTGAACCGGCTCACGCGTCTGGCCGGTCAGATTGAATCGCAGTACGCCGCATGGCATCCACGGCTCTCGGCAAGCGCAGCATATTTTTCTCTCGTTGATCGCCGCATTGGCGAGCTTGGCAAAACGCGCGTCCCAGGCCTGCAAACGTTTCGCGAATTTATGGATCGCCGTTTGAGCCCTGCGCGAAACACCTGCGAGTGGGCGGTGCGCCGAGAAGACTCGCTTTCGCAGCGTGTGTCGCGCACCAACAACCTGCTGCGAACTCGCGTTGAGGTCATGCAGCAGAAGAATAGTGAAGCGCTTCTCGCCGCGATGAATCATCGCGGAGATTTGCCGCTCAGGCTGCAATCCACCGTCGAAGGGTTGTCGGTCGCAGCGATCACCTATTACATCGTTGGTCTGGTCAGCTATCTCGCCAAGGGCGCACAGTTATTTGGTTGGCCGCTAAGCGCGGAGAGTACTGCGGCAGGGGCAATGCCCGTCGTGGCGGTTGCAGTGTGGTGGTCGATCCGGAGGCTGCATCGCAAACTGATGTCAGGCAATGTGTCGAAGTAGCGGCCACTGTACTTTTGGGGCTGAGACATTCGCGCGTCTTTCTTCAATACGCGCCAGAAACGCAAAAAAAACCATTCACTCCTACCCATTCGAGTGGGAAACAAAGTAAGCCCCCCCGCACACACTACAAACTATAACCATGAATTTGACTGGGGTGTGTCATGTGCGCTGCCTTGCTTCCTGCAGTAGTTGAACTACTGCGCCTCTTAGGCGCCATTGGACCGAAATTATCGCGATCGGTTGCCGTTTTTGTATCGCTATTTCTCGCTGCCTCCCTACTTACCGGCACCGCATCTGCCGCAGCCAGCATGGTGTCGGCGAGTGCATATCATGCGTGCGCAGTGACAACAACCGGTTCCGTGCAATGCTGGGGGTTGAATGCGTACGGCCAACTAGGCGATGGCACGACGACTCAGCAAAACACGCCGGTCACCGTGGCGGGTCTGGGGGCCACTGCAACAGCGGTCGCGGCAGCGGAGAACCACAGCTGCGCGCTGCTGTCCAATGGCACTGTCAAGTGCTGGGGAATTAACAGTGCGGGTCAGTTGGGCAATGGCAACACGACAAATAGTCTGACGCCCGTGACGGTCCTGGGTCTCGCGTCGGTTGTTTCAATAAGTACTGGTTGGTTTCACACCTGCGCGGTACTTTCCGGTGGTGGCCTTAAGTGCTGGGGATCCAACGGATATGGACAGTTGGGTGATGGCACTCAGACCAACCGTTCGTCCCCTGTGGATGTTTTGGGTGGATTGACCAGCGGCGTCGCTAACGTGGCTGGGGGCTATCTACACACCTGTGCAACGCTCACCTCCGGCGCGCTGAAATGCTGGGGTACGAACAACTATGGGCAGGTTGGCGATAACAGTGTTGCCGGCACCGTTCGCACGACGCCAGTGGATGTGGCGGGCCTCAGTTCTGGCGTTTCGAAAACTTCGCTTGGCGCTTACTCGTCGTGCGCGTTATTGACCTCAGGCGGGGTCAAGTGCTGGGGCTACGGCGGCAGCGGTAATATCGGCGATGCGGCGTATACCAATCGGCCAACGCCGGTGGATGTGATCGGTTTGCAAAGCGGCGTGGCGACCCTTGCTCACGGTCGGTATCACGTGTGCGTATCTCTTTCTAGCGGCTCCGTGCGCTGCTGGGGTTCAAACGGGACGGGCGAGTTGGGCAGCAACTCGATCAGCGGCGCTAATCAGCCGATTGACGTGGTGGGTCTTGCGGGTGGTATCGCCTCTGTTGCGGCTGGGTCCGGTAGCTCGTGCGCCCTGGTGGCTGCCAGCGGTGGTATTACCTGCTGGGGATGGAACGCTTTTGGTCAGCTCGGAGACGGTTCAGGCACAGTTGCGCTCTCTCCGGTTGACGTTGCTGGTTTGGCCTCGGGTGTGGGGTCTCTGAGCGCAGGTTATGAACACGCGTGCGCTGTTTCCACGGTCGGCGCGGTTCAGTGCTGGGGGCGCAATTTTTGGGGGCAGCTTGGCGATGGCACCCAGACTGATCGTTGGACCCCAACGCCGGTTGTTGGTCTAGCGACCGGGATAGTTGCACTGGCTGTCGGGCAGCAGCATACTTGCGCGTTGACCAATACCGGGGCGGTCAAATGTTGGGGGTATAACGGCTCGGGTGCGCTCGGCGATGGCACGACCACGTTGCGCCTGACACCCGTCGACACAGTGGGACTCAGTTCAGGCGTTGTCGCGATTTCGGCATACGGGAATCACACGTGTGCACTTGTGACGGGTGGAGCTATGAAATGTTGGGGCTACAACGCCGACGGTCAGTTAGGCGACAACAGCACAACGTCTCGCTCGGTGCCGACCGATGTCACCGGCCTTGGCAGCGGCATCACGTCTATTTCTGCTGGCAACAGCACCTCATGCGCGGTGGAAAACGGTGCCGCATTTTGCTGGGGACGAAATGACAGCGGTCAACTCGGCACTGGAAACACTACTGGCGTGCTAGTTCCCACTTCGGTATCTGGCTTGACCTCTGGTGTGGCGAAGGTAATCACAGGTTACTTGCATACCTGCGGTATGACTTTGACGGGCGCTTCCTACTGTTGGGGCAACAACAACTGGGCGAATATCGGTGACGGTAGCTACAGCAACCGAGCTTTGCCGACGCCCGTCAGTGGTCTCTCAGGTGGAACCGCAGAGATCGCGCCCGGCGGCGATTTCACCTGTGCCGTCGATTCGAGCAGCTCAGCCAAATGCTGGGGCTACACCTTCTATGGCGAACTCGGCGTCGGGTATTCAATATTGAGCAATTTGACGGTTCCGACTCTCGTGCCCACTCTGAGCGGCATCACGGCTTCGGTCACAGCCGGATACCAATTCGCATGCGCCAGAACCACGGCCGGCGGCGCGAAGTGCTGGGGCAACAACGGCTACGGTCAACTTGGCAACGGCACCAGTTCAACACGCAAACTACCTTTGTCTAGCGTCGTGGGATTTCCCGCGAATTTAACGACTACAACCACAATCAGCGCATTGCCAAATCCGTCGATGTTCGGACAGGGCGTCGGTCTGACTGCGACCATCGTCGGCATTTCTCCATCTGGCACCGCCAATTTCAAAGAAGGCGGTAGCGGTATCAGCGGCTGCACCAACGTGACGGTTACGTTGGGCCAGGCAACTTGTTCCACGTCGGCGCTGACCGTGGGATCGCACTCGTTGCAGGTCGACTATTCCGGCGATTTGAATAATGCAGCTAGCTCGTCGGCGGTTTTTAACCAGGTCGTGACGCCGCTCCCAGCAACAGTGTCAGTCGCGTCCTCGGCGAATCCATCCGTTGCCGGGCAAGCGGTGACATTCACCGCAAGCGTTGGCGGCAACTCGCCTTCTGGGAGCGTGACGTTTTACGACGATGCTCAGGTGATTGCAGGTTGCGGAATGGTTGCATTGTCGGGCGGTAATCCCGCGACGGCGGTGTGCGGATCGATTTCGTCGCTGGCAACGCGTGTGCACTTGATCACGGCGAGCTACACAGGCGATGTCAACAACGCGGCAAACGCAGCCGTACTCGTACAAACCGTCACCCAAAGTGCAGCGGCGAGCAGCCCGTCGGTGGTGACTGGGAGCTATCACACCTGTGCCTTGTCCAGCGGTGGCGTCGTTAAATGTTGGGGTGACAATGAGTTCTACGGACAATTGGGCAACGGCAGCGGACTGAAGAGTGCGGTTCCTGTTGCGGTGTTGGGCTTGGGCGCTGGCGTGCGGGCACTCGCCGCTGGTTCGAACCACACTTGCGCGACTACCGCTCCGGGCGGCGTGATGTGTTGGGGCGACAACAGCTACGGGCAGTTGGGTGACGGCAGCACCAGCGGCAGAACAATACCCGTAACGGTGTCGGGACTGTCCGCGAGCGTGATTGCTCTTGCGGCGGGCAGCAACCACACGTGTGCACTGCTATCGACTGGGGCCATGCAATGTTGGGGTAACAACAGTTTGGGTCAGTTGGGCACGGGATCGACCTCGCCGTCCACGCATCTGTCGCCCGTCTCAGTGTCCGCGCTTCCGGCGGGCATCGTTACCATCGCGGCGGGTGGGAGCAATACTTGCGCCCTGGGCGCCGCTGGCGGGGTCAAGTGCTGGGGTGCCGCACGTGTCGGCGATGGCACAACGACTTCGCGCAGCACCCCAACTGACGTTTTGGGTTTGTCCAGCGGGGTTGCGTCGATCTCGACAGGTAGCGGCCATTCGTGTGCGCTGATCACCGGCGGGGCGGTGCAGTGTTGGGGCGGCAACGGGAGCGGTCAGCTCGGCGACGGTACCACCGCGGTCCGCGCCGTGCCGACGCCAGTTTTCGGTCTGGGCGGAACGGTATTGCGGGTAGTCGCAGGCCCAGGCACTTCATGCGCAATTCTGGCTAGTGGTGGCCTGAAATGTTGGGGCTCAGGCATTTATGGCAAGCTGGGCGACGGCAGTAACGCGTCCATCAACATTGCCCCAGCGGCGGTCGTTGGGCTCGCAAGCGGCGTCACGTCGGTCGCGGTGGGCCAGTCGCATGTGTGTGCGCTGACCCAGGGCGGAAGCATTCGTTGCTGGGGCCGCAACACTGAAGGGCAATTGGGGGAGGGCGTATTCGGCTTGGCACTCAGTCCGACGCCAGTGCAAACATTGTCCTCGGGTGTGGCCACAATCATCGCGGGCGGCTTTCATGCATGCAGCACCGACGCCGCAGGCGCCATGAAATGTTGGGGCTCCAGGAGCCAAGGCGCAGTCGGTGACGGCGTAATCTCCAATATTTCGGCGACAACTCCCGTGACTGTGTCCGGGCTTGCGGGCGCGGTAGCGCAAATGGCGGCCGGCTTGTCTCATACTTGCACTAGAACAATTGCCAATGCTTTGCAATGTTGGGGGGGCAACAGCCAATACGGTCAGCTTGGGGATGGTACGACTACGAATCGAGCGGTACCGGGTTCGGTGTCCGGTTTGGCGACGGTGATCAGCGTGGCGGGCGGATACAGCCACACCTGCGCTGTCACGCCTGCTGGCGGCGTTAAATGTTGGGGATCCAACACCTCGGGGCAGTTGGGTAACGGTACGACCTCCTTCTCGGCGCAGTCAACACCAGTTGATGTGACGGGTCTGTCGAGCGGGGTGTCGGCGGTGTCAGCCGGTGGAAACAACTCTTGCTCGCTGTCGACGACCGGCGGCGTTAAGTGCTGGGGTGATAACTACGGCGGTCAACTTGGCGATGGCAGCACTACAAGTAGATCGCTGCCTGCTGATGTGTCAGGGCTGACGTCAGGCGTCACCGCAGTCGCGGTTGGCGGCGCGTCTTGCGCGCTAATGACGGGTGGCGCAATACAGTGCTGGGGTGACAACTCTTACGGCGCTGTGGGTGATGGAACCAACATCAATCGATCAACGCCTGTGACCGTATCCGGACTGGGTGGGCCTGCCACAGCGATCGGGGTCAGCGGCTCTCACACGTGCGCGCTCATGGCCACTGGCGGAGTCAAGTGTTGGGGCGCTAACTACGCCGGGCAACTCGGTGATGGGTCAATCGTGTCTCGTAACACTCCGGCCGATGTCCCTGGATTGACCAGCGGTGTCGTTGCCATCGCCGTCGGAACGCAGTTCAACTGTGCACTGCTCAGCACCGGCGCGGTGAAATGTTGGGGCGATAATCAGGCGGGGCAGATCGGTGATGGCACGGTCGGTTATCGGACAACGGCAACCGGTTACGTGTTGCAACCGAGCCTTACGCAGCCGCTCGCCGTCGCGGATGGGCCCACAGTTACCGCGTCAGTGGACGGCGCGCTCATCGCCCGCTATTTATCGGGAATGACCGGAAGCGCTGTGACGTCCGGCTTGACCACGAGCGGCGCTCTGCGGACCGATCCGGCGCAAGTTGGCGCGTATCTCGACACCATTCGTCCGTTGCTCGATATTGACGGCGACGGTCAATTCATCCCGCTCACCGATGGCTTGTTGTTGATTCGCTACATGTCGGGTGTGCGTGGCGACGCGTTGATCACTGGCGTGGTGGGCGCGGGCGCTTCTCGGTCGACCGTCGTGGCGATTGAGGCGTATCTGGCGACGTTGTTACCGTGAGTTCTTTCCTGCGGCCAGTGCGTTCCGCAGTCCCCCCTCACCGCAACCCGCCCCGCTTGCGGGATACGGTGTAGAGACTGCAAGATCAAAACTGGACGGACTGCTGCGAATTTCAATCCAGCGTCAAGGTCAACACTCGCACCAAATCCGCTTGTCTTGACGTTTTGGTCTTCACGAATACGGCGTCTAGGTGAAAATTTGCGGTGCTAGGCGCGACGCCTAAAATTTTTGCTGCGGCCACACACGAGTTGCCCTGAAAAATCAGGGTAGCGAGTCGTGCCTCCGCAGGCGTAAGATCGAACGCGGCTTGCCATAGATAGGGGTCGGGCTCTGGCATGGACGGGCTGCCGTGTACGCTCAGCATGAATTGCCGACGAATGCCGAAGGCGTGCATTGACGTCGGTGGATCGAACGCGATGAGACTCACTGCGAAAGAGTCGCGTCGCCCCCCACGCAAGCGCACCAGTGCGCGC
>JBDSYI010000220.1:0-3512 GCA_039925745.1 Casimicrobium sp.
ACTGGGGTTGTTGTAAGCGTCAGCAATACCGTTGCATATGGGTTGCGCCGACGTGCCGTTGGTCGTGCGGTGAATGGCAAGAAAAACATACTCTCCGTACAAATAGTTGGCGTCGGCGGGGTCAGCCGCAGCTGCACCGCCATCGCCGCCAAACACCGTCGACCAATTCGTACCGGTGCCCGCCCACTTAAGCGAACCGTTGTCCTGAGTGCCGCCATAAACAGCACCGGCGCCCGCCGAGCTGGCAGCGACGCCGTAGAACTGCGTGATCGCCAAACCGTTGTTGAGGCTCGTCCAGCCGTCTGCAGTCGGGCAGATTGAGCTGGTTTGCGAAATCAGTGCATCGATATTTATGGCTTTGTAGACGCCACCATCGTTGCCCCAGTAAACCGTGCGCACGGTCGACGCATCGAAGTTGGACGCCGCCACGATGGCGTGGTTGTCGGCATGAGATTGCAGCGGTGCGCAATACCATCGGCTGACCTTCACGAAGTTGAGGCCGCCATCGGTGCTGCGATGATTGTCAAGCCCTCCAACGAGCAGCAGACTTTCGTTGGTGGGATCGACCCAGATCGCGTTGTTGTACCAGCCTTGTCCTGCTAGATGGAACGGCGTTCCGCGCGCAATCCAGCTCGCGCCGCCATCGGTTGACGTATAGATCCGACCATCCTGGGTTGCCGAACCAGCGGTTTGTATGGCGGCATAGAGCCGTCCGCTGGAGGCCGCCCAAGCCACCTCAACGCGTCCCCATGAGCCTACGGGTGGCGTCGCCGTTGCCGGTATCAGCACGTTCGTGAATGTCGCGCCAGCGTCCGTGCTTCGCTCGATCCGACCGTCGGTCCGGCCAGCCACAGCGCGCGTTGAGTTAGTGGGGTCAAATTTGACGTCAGTCACACGTGATGATGTGACCTTCTGCCACGAGGTGCCGCCATTGATGGTGCGATAAATCCCGTTGTTGGTCGCCGCCAGCAGAATCAGGGGATCGACCGCATGCATCGACAACCGGTTCACATAGAGCCAGTCCAGACTTGCGGCGGGTGATGCGGACGCAAGTTGATACCAGGACGAGCCGCCATTCGTGGTCTTGAACACGCCGGCGCCACGAATGGCGTCCCCGTTGTAGATCCCCTCGCCGGTTGCTGCGTACATGACGGCGGGATTCGACGGAGTGATCACGATTGACGAGACGCTTAGCGTCGCCCCAAAACTGGTGACGGGATTCCATGACGCGCCGCCGTCCGTGGTCTTCCAGATGCCGCCGCCAACCGATCCGGCAAATAGGGTCAACGGGCTCCCCGGAACTGTGGCCAGGGAGCGGATGCGACCGCCTATGTTGCCGGGTCCGAGGCTCGTCCAGGCGGATGAATTGATGCCCGCATCGTCAGGAGAAATCGGGCCGGATGCCGACCTAGCCGCGTTATTCGCCTGCGCGATCATGGCATCGCGCGCTGCAATCGCGTTGCTCAGCCCCATGGGGTCGACTGTGCCGTCACTGCCTTGCCGTTGTAGCTCACGAAAGGTTGCCGCTTCACCGGGATGATCCGGCTTCGTTTCCGATGCTTTAGTAATGGCACGCTGCAAGCGCGCTTCGGGCAACGTGCAAATATCAACGTTCGACAAGCCTCTGACTAGCTTGACCCGAGCCAGCGTGCGGATGTCGAGATGAAGGAGATGAGCAACGTAGTTCAGCGTCCAGTCGACACCCGTGTCGCAGCGCTGCGAGCTTACGTCGGGCGGTACGATCGCCTCGATGTCCGGTAACGCCGCCGCCGATGGCGCAAAGAGCAGCGGCAACGCAACGACCATCAGAAGTCGGCTCAATGATGTGTGCGCACGCGCGAGGTCTCGGGTGAGTTGTTCGAACATGATTTCCCCTCAGCGTTCATTTTCAGCACTGTTTGACGCGAATAGTATTTGATTTCAGCGGTCAATAAAAGGACGCCATCCTACGCGCGGACGTAGGATGTGACGCGATGATTTCGGTGCGGGCAACCTGGGAGAACGGGAGTAGCGCACCAGTAGCGATTGGTAAACGATAACGGTCGAACCGGGTGTGCGCTCAGAGGGCACGAACCTGTCGGCAAATCGATTCTTGTTGTGCTGCCGGTTTTGAATTCGAATATCGGGCATAAACGACACCCCAAGAATTCGGTCCCCACTGCGCTGGAATCGGAGCTTCTGTTGCGGCGACCAGCGTGCACGTACGAAGCGATTCAAGTTGTTCGACGCCGCCCGCAGCTTCCCCGATTTACTAACCAGAGGACGGTAATCAACAGGTTAGAAAAAGGTGAAACGCAAATCTGCTGACGATGTCGACTCGTTTCAATGTCGCCAAACCCTTGCAAGCCCGCTTCTACTGCTTCGCGCTTGGTGGAGTAAGGCCCGGCTCGCATGGCGGCATCCATCAAGTCGTCGTCGATGTCGGTTCTCCTCGTGTGCGCAGTATGTGTATAGAACACATAGTGCTCGCTATGAATAAACTTACTTTACGGCAAAAACTCGGCTAACACCGCGCCCGTGTGCGACTTCGCTTTCGCCTTGAGCAGCGTTGGCACATCGCCCGCCACGACGACATTGCCGCCACCGTTGCCGCCCTCGGGACCCATGTCGATGATCCAGTCGGCCTCGGCGATTAGGTCGAGGTTGTGTTCGATCAAGATCACGGTGTTACCTGCGTCGACGAGTCGATGCAGCACGTGGATAAGCTTTTCCACATCGGCCATGTGAAGGCCGACCGTGGGCTCGTCGAGGACGTAGAGCGTGTGCGGATTGAGTTTGCGCTGCCCTGGACTTTTCTCCGCCTTCATCGAGGTGGCTTCAATCGCTGATTTAGCGAGTCTTTTTGCAGTTGCTTTAGCTTTTGCGCTTAGCTTGGGCGCTTCGTGTTCGGTCAACTTGAACGTCGCTTTGACCTTTGCCAGTTCGGTGACGAGTTTGATGCGTTGCGCTTCGCCGCCAGACAGCGTCGGGCTCGGTTGGCCAAGCGTTAAATAGCCCAGACCGACATCGCGCATGAGTTTCAGCGGATGATGGATCAAGGTCATCGACGAGAAAAATTCGACCGCGTCGTCCACGTCCATCGCGAGCACGTCGCCAATGGATTTGCCGCGCCACAACACCGAAAGTGTTTCGCTGTTGAAGCGCGCGCCGTTGCACACGTCACACGGCAGCTTCACATCTGGCAGGAAGTTCATCTCGATGGTGACAACACCCGCGCCTGAGCAGGCGTCGCAGCGCCCGCCCGCCGTGTTGAACGAGAAGCGTCCGGGACCGTAGCCGCGCATCTTCGCTTCGGACGATTCAGCGTAAAGCTTTCGGATGTTGTCCCAGAAACCAATGTACGTCGCGGGGCAGGAGCGCGGCGTTTTGCCGATGGGGGTTTGATCGACCTCAAGCACGCGGTCCACCGAATTCCAGCCTTCGAGCGAAGCGCATCCTACCAGCGCGGGCGGTTTCTTGCGGTTGTTTCGTGCGCTGACGAGGGCTTCGAGATTTTCGTGAATGACTTCGCG
>JBDSYI010000221.1:0-7578 GCA_039925745.1 Casimicrobium sp.
ACGTAAAGCTCGGCTGACGGACGCATCGTTCATCCCTCCTCCCCGTAGGCTGGACGACGCTCCCGGTAAGTTCGCGTGCGCTAGAGGTGCGGCTAGTGCGCGAGGTGCAAGTCCTCACCTGAAATCCATTGTTCGACCTGCTGCGCGACTCAAATCCTTCGTTGCCCAGTGCTCGGAATCCTCATATACCAGAGCGTACATTGCGGTCCCTGTGCTCTGAGCGCCTCGCCCTTGAGCCGCTCGCTACGGTCGCACAACGGATTTGCATTTTTTTTGGCGGCGCAAGCTGCCCACAGTTTTCGCGGCACGTGCATGAAGGCAAACCAAAAGCACGCGGCAACGTCGGACGCGACGCTGCCGAAATCCGAAGAATGGCCTTAGCGGGCGCGACATTTTTTATGTCGCGATGGTGCAAGGCGCGTGTCCGCGAAATCCTATTTCTATGTATCAGCTTTTCTCGTAAACAACGACTGCATAGGGGCTAATGATTGATTTGATCAAAAGTCGATATCCGTCGATTATTGTTATTAGCCCCTATTTAACGGCGCTTCCATTAAAAAGCTATAGTGTAATTTCTGAGCTAAACTGCCGCGCATGGCAACCGAAATAGACCTCCGCCGCCTCGAAGAAATCTCCCAGAACGCCTCGCGGCCGGATCGTGGATTGATGATCGATGGATGGAGCGTCGGCCTGTCACCGGGGCTTGCCAAGCGATCACGCTGCGTCAATGCTTTCTATCCTTCGGCGCGCCCGTTTGCGACGAATCTGGCCGAGACGCAAGCGGCGTTTGCCAAAGCAGATTTACCCTGCATTTTTCGCATCACGCCGTTCGTATGCGACGCAACATTGGATGCGCGATGCGAAGCGCTCGGCTACGTGAAATTCGACCCTGCGGTGGTGATGTTGCTCGATTTGTCGCAACTGAACTTCAATCATCTGCGCTCAACGACTGCCACTTTCAAAAAGCAGGACGACCTCGCGCTCGCGGCGTCCTGGGTCGCCGAGATGCGCGGCGACGACGCACGCGAAACGGCGGGACTGGCAGAGCGCTGGCGCTTGAGCGTCGTCGAAGTGAGCGCCTCATTTGCCTATGACGAAGCCGGTGTTCGCGTCGCCCGGTCCGTTGCGATTCGCGAGAATGACCATGTCGGAATCTTTGACGTCGGAACGGTGACGGCTAGCCTTAATCGTGGCTATTCATCCGCGCTCCTGGCAGCTCAGCTAAGTGACGCTCGCGACAGTGGAGTTCGTGTCGCCTATCTGCAAGTGCGCGCCGACAATCCAGCGCGACGAATTTACGAGCGGTTCGGCTTTCGCGGCATCTACGATTATTGGTATCGCGCGTTGCCGGACGACGCGCGTTAACGCGCGTCTGTTCGCAAAAGTGGGCTGAATTGCATCCCGTCGCACGCACACAACGCCTGTAAGCACCTACTGTCCTAAAACGATACAAAACGCGCACCTTGTGGCCACGCGGCGTATCATCAAGTCATGTTTCGTATCACGCTAATATTGCCGCGTGATGACAGTTTGCAAAAAGAGCGCGCAATCGCAACCCATGCGCCGCCCCGGTCGATCCACACCAGTCGTGTGACCGTGCGAAATAGTTCATCACTATGTTGACCCTCCTTAATATCCTGGCCGGAATCGCGCTCCTTGTCTGGGGTACGTATCTGGTTCGTACCAGCATGCTTCGCGTTTACGGCGCTGAACTGCGACGCTTCCTGTCAGTCAACGTCGACAACCGCTTCATGGCGCTGCTGGCCGGCCTGGGTGTGACAACGCTTTTGCAAAGCTCGACAGCCACAGCGCTGCTGACAACCTCGTTCGCGGGCAGCGGGCTCATCGCCACGGCACCAGCGCTTGCCATCATGCTCGGCGCGGACATCGGAACAGCGCTAGCCGCAGTGTTTTTATCGCGCGACTTGACGTGGCTCTCGCCGCTGTTGATCTTTGTCGGCGTTATCGTATTTCTATCGAAACAGCGGACAAACGCCGAGCATATTGGCCGCATAGGCATTGGTCTGGGTCTCATGATGCTGGCGCTGCAATTAATCGTCGCTGCAGCGCGACCGTTAACGCAAACCGTTGGCGTCAAAGCCATCTTCACGACGATCTCTGGCGATCCACTACTCGACCTGGTGATGGCCGCCGCGATCACCGTACTCGCGTATTCGAGCCTCGCGGTCGTGCTGCTCGTCGCGACCCTGACCGCGTCGCAGGTCATCGGCCTCGATACCGCATTGCCGCTGGTGCTTGGTGCCAACATCGGCAGTGGCGCACTCGCTGTGCTGATGACGCTGAGTTCGTCAGTCGAAGTACGCCGCGTGCCGTTGGGCAATTTAGTTTTCAAGCTGGTGGGCGCTCTGATCACCATTCCGTTCGTGTACCTGATTGCGCATTACGCACGCGAATCTGGCTTGGCTGAAACTCAAGTAGTGATCGCGTTTCACCTGATCTTCAACGTGGTCCTGGCCGCGATATGTATTCCGTTGGTTCACCGTGTAGCGGATCTGACCCATCGCTTCCTGCCCGCTGCGCCTACCGTTCAAGACGAAAGTCAGGCAAAACACCTCGACCCGCACGCGCTGCTGACCCCCTCGCTCGCGCTAACCTGTGCGTCACGCGAAGCATTACGCATCGGCGATTTTGTCGAACAAATGTTGGCCGCGCTGGGTCGCCTGATGCGCGACAACCATCGTGCGTCCGCTGACGAAATTCGCCGTCTGGACGACGTCGTCGACTCGCTCTACAAACAGGTGAAGTTCTACCTCACACAAGTCAGCCGCACGCCAATGGGCGATCGCGAAAGCCGCCGCTGGACTGACATCATTTCATTCACTATCAACCTCGAGCAGGTCGGCGACATCATCGAGAAAAGCGCGAACGATGTGGTGCAAAAAAACATCGACCGTAACCGTAATTTCTCGGATGCGGGCAAGCTGGAACTGTGCGACTTGCACGTGCGTCTGGTCGCCAATTTGCGCCTTGCGATGAACGTCTTCATCAATAACGACGTCAATGATGCGCAGCTTCTAATCGCAGAAAAAGTAAAGTTCCGCGAACTCGAATTGGTGAACTACGAAAAGCATCTCGCACGCCTGTCCGATCAAACTGTGCAAAGCATTGAAACGAGTTCACTTCATCTCGACTTGATGCGCGACCTGAAACGCATCAACTCGCATTTCTGCTCGGTTGCCTATCCGATTCTTGAAAGCGCGGGTGTGCTGTCGCAAAGTCGATTGCGTGCCGTAGCCCATGAGCGCGCTGACGTGACGATTACCGGCGGCGATGGTCAACGGGTGTAGCAGCGTTTGTCAGGCAAACTGTAGCTCGAACTATGCTGGCCTTGTGACCGTGCGCTATCCTTTCGCGCATGAAAGAACATTCCCGCCTTCCGCTTTCCCACTACGTAGAGCGCCCTGTCGCCGAGATTAGGGCGCGGTCAAACAAGTTCGCTGACCGCATGCATCTGCGTCGCACGGTACGTGATTTCTCGGATCGCCCCATCCCGCGCGACATCATCGAAAACGTCGTCCGCGCCGCAGGTAGTGCGCCGTCCGGTGCCAATCAGCAGCCGTGGCATTTCGTCGCCGTCAGCAACGCCAACGTCAAGCGCGAAATCCGAATCGCTGCCGAAGCCGAAGAGCGCGAGTTCTACGTCAACAAACGCGGCGGCGACGAATGGTTAGGCGCGCTGGCACATTTAGGCACTGACGAGCACAAACCGTTTCTGGAAACCGCGCCGTGGCTTATCGTCGTGTTCGGCCAGCGCTACGGCATCGACGAAAACGGCGAGCGCATCAAGCATTACTACACGCCTGAGAGCGTCGGCATTGCGATGGGCATCTTGATCACCGCCGTGCATCACGCTGGCCTCGTATCGCTCACACACACGCCGGCACCGATGAAGTTTTTGAATGAGATTTTGCAGCGGCCCGAACACGAAGCGCCGTATCTGATTCTGGTGGTGGGTTATCCGGCGGATGACGCAACGGTTCCGGCGATTTCGCGCAAGGCGATGCACGTGATTTCTACGTTTGTGGAGTAGCTGCAAGCCACGCGCAAAAATACACAGGGCCGCGTGTAGCGGCCCTTTCATTGGGTGCATCTTTCAGCTTGTTCGCGGCCGGAATACGCATCCCCATTAGCCTAAACAAACTTGCGCGATGCCCGCCACTCCTGAAACACCTTGATCGCTATCGGCAACACCGATACCAGCACAATGCCAATGACCAACAAGCTTAGGTTCTTCTTGACCCACGGCACATTACCAAACCAATAGCCGGCGTAAACAAGCGACGCGATCCACAACACGCCGCCGATGATGTTATTCATCAGAAACACCGGGTAGCGCATCGGTGCCACGCCCGCAAGAAATGGGACAAAGGTGCGCACGATAGGCACGAATCGCGCGAGGATGATCGAACTGGCCCCGTATTTATCGTAGAAAGCGCGCGTGCGCTCCAGATAAACCGGTTTGAAAATTCGCGAGTTTTTATTGGCGAACGCGCGTTCGCCAAAATAGCGACCAAGCGCGTAGTTAAGCGAATTTCCGATGATGGCAACGGCGATCAGCAGAAATACTAAACCATGCAGATTGAGGCCCGCCAGCGCAACAATCGCGCCGGCGACAAACAGCATCGAATCCCCCGGCAAAATCGGAAACAGTACGATGCCCGCCTCGACAAAAATGATCGTCGCCAGCACGCCGTAGAAAAGATACGGCGAGTTTTGCGCAAGCGTCGTTAACTGGACGTCGAGCGTCGTGAAGAACGCGAGAATCTCGCCGATCACGCCAGAATCTTCTCGGCTTCCAGCGCGTCTTTCGGTTTGCCTTCGGGCTTCACGAGGTTCTCACGCGACACGCCAAGCCAGCGCACGAGGGGTGCCATGACGAGCACGGACGAGTAGATGCCGAAGCAGATACCAATGGTGAGCGCGAGCGCGAAGTAGTGCAACGTTTCGCCGCCAAAGAACAGCATCGAGAGCACCATGATTTGCGTGGAGCCGTGGGTGATGATGGTGCGGCTAATCGTGCTGGTGATTGCGTTATCGATAATTTCGTCGACACCCGCTTTGCGCATCTTGCGGAAATTTTCACGTACCCGATCCGCGATAACCACAGACTCGTTAACCGAGTAGCCCAAAATCGCGAGCACACCCGCGAGAACCGGCAGGTTGAACTCCCAGCCGAAGATCGCGAACAAGCCCAGAATAATGATGATGTCGTGCAGGTTGGCGATGATCGCCGCAACCGCAAAACGCCATTCGAAGCGAATAGCGAGGTAGCCCATGATGCCCGCGATCACGAGCAACATCGCCAGCGCACCGCTCTCGAACAACTCTTTGCCAACCTGCGGGCCCACAAATTCCACGCGCTTCAGCTCAATTTTTTCTGCGCCATCACCGCATGCGGTTTTCGTGTCCGCGATTACACGGGTTCCACAAATGGCGTTGAACAGGTTGTCGCTCATCTGAGCATTGGTGACGTCCTTCACGATGGGCAAACGTACCAGCACATCTTGCGGCGTGCCGAAGTTTTGCACGACGGCTTCACCGGATTTCAACGCCTCAATCGAGGTGCGCGCTTGCACCATATCGGCCGGCTTGCTGTATCGGAGTTCAGCAACGGTACCGCCCTTGAAATCGATGCCGTAGTGCAGTCCTTTCGAGAAAAGCGCGCCGACAGCAATCAGGAACGTGACAAGAGAAATTACGTTGAATATCAACGCATATTTCATGAAGGGGAGGTCGCGCTTGAAGCGGAAAAATTCCATGTGTGTCTCCTGTACTTCTTGCGTTACTTGGATTCGATGACAGCGGTTTTGCTGTCGACCGTAGGCACCGAAACGCCAGCCGTGGCAGTCGCCACACCCGATGCGGCGCCGCGCCAAATCGTGCCAATCGAAATCTTTTCGAGTTTTTTCTTCGCGCCGTAAACGAGGTTTACGATGCCGCGTGAGAAGAACACCGCAGAGAACATCGACGTCAGAATGCCGAGGCAATGCACGACCGCGAAGCCTTTGATCGGCCCCGAGCCGAAAGTGAACAGCGCGATACCGGCGATCAGTGTGGTGACGTTGGAGTCAAGAATGGTCGCCCACGCGCGGTCGAAACCGGTCGAAATAGCTTCCTGCGGCTTCGCGCCGCCACGCAACTCTTCGCGAATCCGCTCGTTGATCAGCACGTTGGCGTCAATCGCCATACCGAGTGTGAGTGCGATAGCGGCAATACCCGGCAGCGTCAAAGTCGCCTGCAACATCGACAACAGCGCTATGAGCAGGAGCAGGTTCACCGACAGCGCCAGCGTCGAGATCAGGCCCATGACCGCGTAATACAAACAGATGAACGCAGCCAGCGCAACGAAGCCCCACGTCACCGAATGGAATCCGCGCTCAATGTTTTCTGCACCAAGGCTTGGGCCCACGGTGCGCTCTTCGATGATTTCCATCGGAGCGGCTATTGAACCGGAACGAATCAGGAGAGCGATGTCGCTGGTTTCACGTGTCGACATGCGCCCCGTGATCTGGAAATTGCTGCCCAATTCGCTTTGAATCGTCGGCGCAGTGATGACTTCCGCCTTACCCTTTTCGATCAGGATAATCGCCATCCGGTTGCCGACGTTTTGTCCGGTCACCTCACGCAAGATGCGCGCACCCTGACCATCGGTGCTGATTCGCACGATTGGCTGATTGTTCTGACCGTCAAACGCGGGCTCTGCGCCATTGATGCGTTCACCCGTGAGGATGTATTGCTTCTTGACCAGAATCTGACCGCCGTCACGATCATTCATGAGCTCGGTGCCGAATGGAACGTTGCCGTTTTGCGCCGCCTGTAACGACGCGCTGTTCTTGCTCGCGTCCGCTTCGACCATGCGCAGTTCAAGCGTGCCAGTGCGGCCAATCACGTCTTTCAATCGTGCAGGGTCAGATGCGCCCGGCACCTGAATGACGATGCGATCAGCACCCTGACGCTGGATGATCGGTTCGGTCAAGCCGAGCGCGTTGATGCGGTTGCCGAGCACCTTCTGGTTTTGTTCGATGGCGGCATCGGCGAGCTTTTTCTTCGCCTCTTCTTTCAGTGTGATGACCAGGCGCAAATCCTGAGCCGCCCCGTCTTCCTTGATCAGTAAATCGTTGTTACTTTCACTGATCGCTCGCGAGCCTTTTTCGCGTTCAGCCGGATCGCTGAACTTGATCGCGATGGTGTCGCCCGCTTTGTCGACGCCGTTGTACTGGACCTTCTTTTCGCGCAGCAGGCCACGAATATCAGCCGCATTGCGATCAGCGGCACGATCAAGCGCGCCCTTCATGTCCACCTGCATCAGAAAGTGCACGCCGCCGCGCAGATCAAGGCCGAGCGACATGGGCTTGGCGTTGATCGACTGCATCCAGCGCGGTGTGGTCGACTCGTTGGTAAGCGCGATGATGTAGTTGCCGGAGCCGTCAGACGAGCCTGCGTTCAAGTCTTTCAGCAGCAACGCCTTGGCTTTCGACTGAGCATCGGTATCACCATGGGCGAAGCGGATATGAACGCCATTGGCTGGATCAAGCGCAGACGACGTTGGCGTAAGAC
>JBDSYI010000222.1:0-6959 GCA_039925745.1 Casimicrobium sp.
TGCCCTTTTTCGCCTGACCGGCGCTGATCGTGGCAACGACGGGGTGAGGTAGCGCGCCAGTAACATCGAAGTCACTTGCATCGCGACAGAATTCGTCGCGCTCCTTGATTAGTAGCCACTGTTTTCCGCCGACGACTTTGCCGGTGCGGATGAGCGCCCACAGGCCTTGGAGCTTCACGCCGTGCAGGGTAAATTTCAGGTTACCGTCGAGCAGCGATTGGTCAACGTGGCCCTTCGGTGTCCATTCGCCTTGGTCCCATATTTCAACCTCCCCTGCGCCGTAATTGCCAGCGGGAATCGTGCCGTGGAAGGCCCCGTATGCGAGAGGGTGGGCTTCCACTTCAACGGCCAGTCGCTTGATGTGGGGATCGAGACTTGGGCCTTTGGGAACGGCCCAACTCAGCAGGACGCCGCGATGGGCAAGACGGAAATCGTAGTGGAGGACGCTAGCATCGTGTTTTTGGATAACGTACTGACGCGAACCCTTCGCATCGATATCTTGCTCACCGGACGGTTCCGGTGTTTTGGTGAAAGCGCGTTTATCCCGATACTTGAGAAGGGAATCCAAAGCGCGTCGCTCTACGTCAAGCAGACCGCTTTTTGCGTGGAGTGACAGCCGGTGCGGTGGCAGCTTCAGCAACAGGCGCGGCGCTCCGTTTGACGCGTTTGTTCAGTACCGAAGCGGCCACTTTATTGGTGGGTTCTGAATCGCTTGCGGTCGCCTTCGTCGTCTTCTTTGTACCCGTTAACGACCGTTTAAGCAGATCCACAAGATCAATAATTTCTGCGCCGCCTCCTGTGTCCTCTTGCGTCGAATCGAGTTTGGTCACCGCGCTCGTCTTTCCTGCCTTCACGCGCGCTGCGACCATCCGCATGATCTCATCCTTGAACTCATCTTTGAATTCGGTGGGCTTCCATTCCCCACTCAAATCCGCCACTAACTGCGCGGCCATCTTTTTCTCGGCGGCAGTTAACGTCACGGGCGTAGCTAAACTTTCCAGACTCAGCAGTGCCTGCGGCGCTCGAACCTCTTCCGACCACCGTAGCAAATTGAGCACCATGAGTTTGCCCATCGGATACAAGGCAGCCAGATGTTGTTTGTTTGAGATCACGACACGCGCAAGCCCGATCCGATCAGCGGTAGCGAGCGTTTCACGCAGCAACGCAAAGACCTTCGCGCCTCGATTGATCGGCACCACGAAGTACGGCTTTTCAAAAAAAGTGGGAGGCACCACAGATGCCTTAACAAACGATTCGATTTCGACGGTTTGAGTCGCTTTGGGAAACGCAGCGCGAATCTCTTCATCCGTCATGACGACGTACTGTCCGGCTTCGTGCTGAATGCCCTTGACCACATTCTCTTTCTCGATGACCTTGCCCGTGACTTTGTTGATGCGCTGGTACCCGACAGGATCCATCGTGCGTTTGTCGAGCCAGTCGAAATCAAGCGACGATTCGTGGGTTGCCGAATAAAGCGCTACTGGAACGTGGACGAGTCCGAATGCGATGGCGCCCTTCCAAAGGACGCGGGGGAGGGTTTCTTCAGCCATTACAGGGTCCTAAGCGAACGCGTTCGTTGAATGGGAGTTCTTTCTGCGCGAATAGTCGCTGAGCAACTCATGTTTACGAATCGCAAGCTCATGCGCGAGGCCCACTGAGTCAAAGTTAGCCTTCCGCATTTTTGAGAAGATCGCACGCTCTTCTTCTTTGATGTGACGTTCGATGTAATCACCGAGCACGATGACCCTCGCTTCATAGCGATGGTCGAGTGGCTCCATCGATTCGATTTGGCTGATGAGCTTGCTGCATAAGGCGTGCTCCACGCTCGCACCCTCCATCAACGCCGACGCATCGAGCCCCAGCGATTCGCGCACTGCCGGATAGAAAAGCTCTTCTTCGACTTGCGTATGAACGTTGAGCAACGCACAAATTTTGCGAGCAAGGGTGCGCTTAGTTTCATGTGCGGGATTGGAAACGTCGGCCAGTGCCTTGAACTGCGCGAATAATCCTTCCACTGCCACGTGATCTGAGTTTAGAAATGTGATCGCGTCGACAGGTGCCTCGGACTTGCCGACAGGGTAGCGAATCATGGTGGTTCTCCCTTTCAAGGTGGTTGATTTCGTCGCGATGTACTGAGAGGGATTATCGAAAGAGGCGCCACCAACCTTTGTAGGAATCACGCTCAAAACCGCGTCAACTATTACCGTCTCTAGCTTCCACCGAAGCGGATTGGCCGCTGTGCCCGTGGTCGGTCGGATTGTTGCGCAATTTCTGACCGGCACGCGCGTGGTGACAGGCAGAAAATTTCAGGATTCTCAAGAGATACGATTCGGCATCATTGACCGCCGCCCCTCAAAGTTCTGGTCGCGATCCGTGGCATTAAGTTGCCATCGTATAAAACATCGCCGCGACCGCCACGGCCATCACCAGCGTACTCAACCAGCCAAGCGCCTTAAGTCGAGCGCTTACCACGAGATCGCCCATAATGTCAGCGCGCGCCGCCATGAGCATCATGACGACCATGATTGGGACGGAAATCACCCCGTTGATTACTGCACTCCAAAAGAGCGCTTTAATCGGGTCGAGGGACGTGAAACCAATTGCAACTCCAAGCAGGGTTGACGCGGCAATCAAAGCGTAAAACTCTTTTGCGGCAGACGGCTTCGCCTCAAGACTGTTCTTCCATCGAAACACTCCCGCCATTGCATAGGCTGCTGATCCAGCGAGCACCGGAACGGCTAGCAATCCTGTCCCGATGATCCCCACAGCGAATAAAGTGAAGGCGAACTCACCAGCGATCGGCTTTAACGCGGACGCAGCTTGAGCAGAGGTTTGAATGTTGGTGATGCCATGCGCATTAAGCGCAACTGCTGCGGTGAGCATTATGAAAAATGCCACGAGGTTAGAGAACCCCATGCCGAGAAAGGTGTCGAGTTTAATTCGATGGAGGTGGCGTGGGGCTTGCACTGGATCCACTTTCAGCGCCTTCCCCTCTGGATCAGCCCTGAGTTCCTCGACCTCTTGCGACGCTTGCCAAAAGAAAAGGTATGGACTGATCGTCGTCCCGAATATCGCTACAAGTGTTGTAACGGACGCGGGTGTCCAAGTGATGTGTGGAACGAAAGTTTTTCCGAGCACCTCGCTCCACGGCACTTTCGCTACAAACACAGTGGCGACATAGGCCAGTAGCGCTAGCGTCAACCATTTTAGGATGCGCACATAACGCTTATACGGGATGAAAATCTGCAATAGCAGGGAGAGCAAACCCAAGAGAACGACATAAGCATGCGTATCTCCCCCCACGATCAATTTCAATGCATCGGCCATAGCCGAAATGTCTGCCGCTATGTTGATCGTATTGGCAACTACCAGCAGGGAAACGATGGAGTACAACAACCATCGCGGATAACACTTACGGATGTTTGTTGCCAACCCATGCCCGCTCACGCGCCCTATGCGTGCGCTTATCAACTGTATGCCCACCATCAGTGGGTAAGTGAATAACAAAGTCCACAGCATGCCATAACCAAACTGTGCCCCGGCCTGCGAATAAGTTGCGATGCCGCTCGGATCGTCGTCGGCCGCGCCGGTGACTAAACCCGGCCCAAGCTTTGCGAGCCAAGAATCGTCAACCGTGGTGGCAGAGGGCACGGTGTCAGAAGATTTATCTTGCATGTTTACATCCATGTGAGAGCTAGGCGATGAGCGATAGCGGCGCGGCAAGCCGAGGCGCGCGGCCATAACGAAGATCCGGTCGCGTTCGGAGGGTCAGCCTCAGAAGCGAAATGATGTTTTGCTCTGACGTAGCGTCGATCTTTTTGTGAAGTAAATCGATCCGCTTGCCGATCGCGCGACCAATACATGGATTTACGGACTGCCTTCGCGTACAGTTATCCATGCTTGAAGCACAATAAAAATGGCGTGACAATCATATTTTCCTCAGCCTATTCGAGGGAAAAATCCATGGGGATTCAGCTTAATAGCGGCATCTCTCTGGGCGGAAATCTACGTTGTCCCGGGAGTCGCTGACATAGCTCTTTGCCCTATCGTGATGTCAGAGTGCACCTACAGAATACGGTTAACTTGTTTTCTACCGTGAATAGAGTGCCACTTGATTTATTCCGACACATGACGTTTGTGCAACAGCATCCGATCAGGATTTATTGACGCTTCGTAAACTCGAGGCTAGTGGCATACCGCATACCCCCCAGTGAAAGCATAAAAGCCGTCCTACATGTGCTCGCGGCGTTCGCCGACTGGTTCGACCCCGGCTCCACTTTAGAGTTCGTAGGTCTCACGGCAAAGCAATCCTCAATTCAAAACTGCAAATGTTCACATTTCGTTTACGTTCTCGCTCAATTTTTGTCGGGGTCATTGCTGTGGTTGCGTTGACACTATTGATCAGTAATTTTTGGCAGACGAAGCCTCGAATTAGCGAGCTGCCAAATAAACAATATGGCGTTCGAGACGTGCAGTTCATGCGTGACATGGGGGTGCTCATAGGGCCAAGCTTGGTCAACGGTAACGCTGCACGAGTACTGCTAAACGGCGAACAAATTTTCCCGACGATGCTGTCAGCAATCGCCAAAGCACAAAAAACGATCTGTTTTGAAACCTACATTTACTGGTCGGGAGATATCGGACGTGATTTCGCTGAAGCGTTATCCGAACGGGCGCGGGCAGGCGTCAGAGTTCATGTGTTGCTGGATTGGGTTGGAAGCGCGAAGATGGACGAAAGCCTGCTGGAGCAGATGCGACACGCGGGGGTCGAGATCAAAAAGTTTCACAAACCTACGTGGCACACACTTTCGCGGATGAACAACCGGACTCATCGGAAGCTCCTCGTCGTGGACGGTGAGATTGGATATACCGGCGGGGTCGGCATCGCACAGAACTGGACAGGCCATGCTCAGGACGAAAACCACTGGCGGGATTCTCATTTTGAAGTGCGAGGGCCGGTCGTGGGGCAAGTGCAGGCAACGTTTATGGAGAACTGGCTGAAGGTGACTGGTAAGCCATTAGCTGGCGAAGCGTATTTCCCCGCTCTCGCACCTGTGGGTTCCAGCCCCGCTCAAGTGTTTTCAAGCTCACCCGATGGTGGAGCGGACAGCATGGAACTGATGTACCACATGATGATCGTTGCTGCTGATCGCTCCATAGATCTTTCGATGGCGTATTTCGTCCCCGATCCGATGAGCTCGTCAGCACTGATTGCGGCACTTCAGCGCGGGGTTCGCGTTCGTATCATAGTGCCGGGGGAAGTCACAGACTCACAGATAGTGGGGGCAGCTTCGCGACGCTTGTGGGGCCCACTGCTAAAGGCAGGCGCCGAGATATATCAATATCAGCCAACTATGTATCACTGCAAAGTCATGATCGTGGACGACTTCTTGGTCTCGGTAGGTTCGACCAATTTCGATTCACGTTCTTTTCGATTGAACGACGAAGCGAATTTGAATATTTACGACGAACAGTTTGCTGCGCAACAACGGATTGTTTTTGAAAACGACTTGGAACGCTCGCGGCGCGTCACGCTCACCGAATGGGCGGACCGTTCGGTATGGGAGCGACTGAAAGAATTGCCTGGGGTAATCTTGGGTTCGCAGCTCTGATCGGTGTTTCACAACATGCTGACATAACTTTATGGCTCAGAAGCGGATTTCGGCGGGCCATGGTGCCTGACCACCGCTGATGAAATGGGCATCCGCGACACGGTGAAAGTTGACATCCAATGCTTATGCGCTCAACATTCGAACTGCGTCCAGATCTTCCCTTGCCGCTGCGATTCGCGCTACGTTGCAAGACGGTGTCGACGTAAATTTTGGCGACCACAACGCTACAGGCATGTGCGCAACTTAGCGGTGAACAGGTGCAATTCTGAGGCTGCATAGTTGCGACCGCCTTGGACCGGCGGTTTGCAAACCCAACACTGCTGGAAAAAATCTAACGGTGGTTTAGCGCCACTACACCTAGGCACCAACTCCATCCCCCCAAAATCATGCTGCGTTCGTCAATTCGAATAAGCCGTGCTTCAGCCATCGGGGGAATCATGCACCGAAGCCCCAAGTCAAACGACGATAAATAGGTATCGTATAGATATCGCGAACAGCAGGCAAAGAAAAAGGGTTAGCAGATACTATCTGTCTAACCCTTTATGAGTGTGGCGCGGCTGGCAGGAATTGAACCCACGACCCCTTGGTTCGTAGCCAAGTACTCTAATCCAACTGAGCTACAGCCGCTAAGCTCTCAATTATAGACAGAACTGTGTTGTTTCGTCAAAACGCGACGACGTGATCCAGCTCTACACGGATGCCGATCGCTTCGCCGATGCGGTGATTGTGATGGCTGGGAACTAGCGCGAGCACGCTGCGACCGCTCGCTAACTGAAGCGTGTAGAGAAAATCTGCGCCGCGAAATGCGCGGTCCAGCACTTTGGCTGTGGTCGGGCTAGCGTCGTCGTGAACCACGTCATCGGGCCGCAGCAGCAGTTCTATTTCATCGCCGGGGGCGCGTGAGGTTGGAGTGGAAAGCTGCAAGTCACCCAATTCGCTGTCAAGATGCGTTGCGCTTATCACTCGCGCGGGCAGAAAAACACCTTCTCCGACGAAGTCTGCGATGAAGCGCGAGCCTGGGCGGTGATAGAGGTTGTAGGCGGTGTCCCACTGTTCAAGATGACCGTCACGCAGCACGCCGATTTCATCCGCCAGTGCGAAAGCTTCGTGTTGATCGTGAGTGACCAGGAGCGCCGTCGCGCCCGCTTCGGCCAGAGTCGCTCGCACTTCCGTTGAAAGTTGCTGCCGCGTTTCGATGTCAAGATTTGAGAAAGGTTCGTCGAAGAGGACGAGTTTTGGCTTGACGACGAGAGCACGTGCCAGCGCCACGCGCTGCTGTTGCCCGCCGGAGAGTTCATGTGGATACGCGTGCGCTGTGTCGCGCAGATGCACGAGATCAAGCGCAGC
>JBDSYI010000223.1:0-5902 GCA_039925745.1 Casimicrobium sp.
CTGAAATTTCCGCCGGTTTGGGCGTGGAACCCCTGAAAGTGCAAATGCGGCCCGCCCCCGGTCCCGGAACTCCCGGCGTTGGCGATCCGTTGCCCACGCTTGACCCGATCGCCGCGCTTAACGACCACGCTGCCCGTCTGAAGATGCGCGTAACCCGCAAAGCGCCCTCCCCCTAGATCAAGCACAACACGGTTGCCGCCTTCGCTCTCCTGAGTCATGTCTTCGCGCGGCTCGTCAACTCGCAGGTCTGGGTAGCGATCGACCGCGACCACGACAGTCGAGTCTGCCACCGCCAACACCGGTTGACCGAAGGTTGGAAAGCTAGCCGGGAGCTTAGGGTCACCGACGCCAGGCCTGTTCAGGGAATCCAGCTGATTGAAATCGATAGCGAAGCGCTGCCCAAGGTGCCTGCGTCCGCTGATTGCCATCAGCGCTCGGCGATGCGGTCCGTCGCAGCAACTGCCTATTGCAGCCCATCCAGGACCCATCAGCGGAGGGCCAAGTACCACGGGCGGCCGCCGATCAACTGCCACCCGTGCACCCGTGAAAGACAGGAAGGACGCTGGCACACCGGCCACAGCGTCAATCGTCAGCTGATGCGAAACAGAGGCGGGGATACGCGCTTTCTCGTCAAGTGGAACGTCAAGCCATACCACGCCGATCGTCGCCGGGAGCAGAACCACGGCCGGCGTGTCTGGCGACGTGGGGTGCGACATAGCCGCCATGAGCGACGGACCGCTCAGGCGCAGGAGCGTTGCGCCTGAATCGGCATCGCGCACTTCGACCATGTTGATGGTGGCAGGCACCGTGAGTGCGTTGCTCAGCAACAACTCATAGACTAAGTGAGCCTTGCCATCCGTACCCGCGAACCAGCGAGGCGCCGAGTGGACAGTCTCGGTCAGTGGCGTGAACTGCCAGGCATCCGATGGGCCCGGCCGCGGCTGAGCGTGTCCTACTGGTACGCTCACGACCCAAAGCAAAAATGCCACGACGAGGCACGGGACCTTTGGGATCACAAGCATCTTGTGCGTCATTTCGCAGTGACCCGAAAGACTTCGCCGACGGCGCCCGCAAAAAATATATAACTGCCCGCCGGTGCGTATATGGCGCCGCCGTCAACTATGCTGTCGTAAAGCGTCGTATCGGGATTAAGAACCATGATTCTGCCCTTCGCAGGAAGCACGAAACCCAGCACTGCACCGGCATCAAGGGTCCGCCATTCGTTGAATCCGCCGGCACCGATGGAGACCGTGGAAGACCCGGTGGGCAGCTGGCCAAACCTCCGCGCTGAGGACCACAAGTAGTGGCCGGTGCGCACCCAGTCGCCATCACTGCCGTTGATGATTTTCAGATCCGTTTGATCGCGCAGAGCGGTACCCACCATCGCCGCGAAGTCAGGTCGCTCCACCCGCCGCACACCGTTGAAATCGACGTATCCGGGCAACTCTTTGAAGGTGGTCAAACGCTGGGCCAGTTTGAAATCCAATACCTCGACGGCAGCAGGTGCATTGCGCATCAGCCAAAGGTCATCTCCCTCGGACAATCGTAGGCGCTGCGGATTCACGGCTGGTTCGAGCTTTTGCAGCATGACTGTGTCGCCGCCGGTCAGGCTAAGGACACTTGCGGCAATGAAGTCGATACCGTCGCGACTCCCGAAGTAAAAGCGCACGCCAGGGCTTGGACCGTAGAAATAGCCATCGTTGAACGTCAGCGTCGACGGTGGAATAGTTCCACCACTCAGCGGCACCACGTTCAGCTGGCGGCGCTGGCCGTCAATGGTAACTTTCATGGCGCCGATCTCCAGCGCGTAGTAGCCGACGTAGCGATCCAATGCGGAGGGAATCACCTGCGGCCCGCGGGGTTGCGCCGGCAAAGGCCTCGCAGCACCGGGCTGGAGGTCTAACATCACGCCGGCAAGAATCGGTTCAGTGAGCTTGTCGCCGCTTGCCTTTCCCGATGTGATCATCGCAATCACCATCCGTTCGGCCGGCAGAATTTGAAGGTTTGCCGAATAGAAACCGGAGTTGCCCGCCTTGGCGAACACGGTCAGAGCCGGATCGCTGCCACGGATCTGCGTCGAATAGTCCCACCCGACTTGTTGGTAGCTCTTGGGCTCACGCAGCGCGCTGTCAAATGGCACTGGCCGCGCTAGGCGGAGTTCCTGCAACGAGGCGGCTGACAGCAGCTTGGGACCGCCATCAATCAGGCAGTTGCCAAAGCGGCAGAGGTCTTCGGCTGTCGATGCGAGCCCGCCTGTCGCCATCATTGAGAGAACCTCATGCGGATATTTCTTGCCCGAGATCGCGTCGTAGTATTCGGCGACATTGGCACCGCCACTTTCTCCGAGGCTTGTCGTAGTGTGAGCCATGCCTAGCGGTGCAAACACCCGCGCGCCGAGGAAATCGATGTACTTTTGTCCCGATAATTTTTCGACCACGATTTCGGCCAGAGTGAAGCCATCGTTGCAGTACATCGACAGGGCGCCGGGCGCGTGCTTAAGGCGACTGTGCTTGAGCGTGTCCAGCAGCAACTGTTGCATGGTGCTATCTGGTGTGAACTCCATGAAGAAGGTCGACCCCGGCAGTCCCGACGAATGATTGAGCAGCATCCGAACGGTGATGTCGCGATAGCGCGCGTCCTTCATCGTCAAATCCGGGAGGTAACGCACCACGGGTGTGTCGAGCGTCACCTTGCCATCGTCAACCAGCATCAACATCGCAACCGTGCCGAACATTTTGCTGACCGAACCAATGTTGAATCGCGTATTGCGGTCAACGGCGAGGTTCAGTGCGCGGTCGGCGACCCCCATGCACTCTGAGAAGACAAACTCACCACGGGCCATGATCGCCACCGACACGCCACTCCCCTGGCCAGCGCCAATCGTTCGATAAGCGGACTCCCGTGCATTGGCGATCGCCGAATCGTGACGGGAGGACGGTAAGACGTTTATACCTTCGTCGGTGGCTTGAATGCCCTGACCAACGCAACCAGGCAACAGGGTTCCGGCAGCTGATGCGGCGGCAAATGCGAGGACACTTCGACGACTCACGCCGTTGGGATTCATAAAATCTTCCTTACATAGGAGAAAAAATTTCTGTGCGATCGCTTTGGAAGGAGAGCTCGCAATCAGTCTCCTGCACCGTACTTATACAACGCTCGACCCAGCATCTGAACCACGCGGTTTTCAGACCGTACACACCCTTGCGCACAACAAAATGGATGTTGCCTAAAGGGCGATGGCGTGTCTTTTCAAATTTACCAGATGACAGTCGAATTTGCACAACACAGAATGTCACGCACGAATTTTTTCAACCTATCTCCGCATTGGCAGCGGCCCTCCGTTGTACAAACCAAAGCCTGTGTTTACAGCGTGAAAATGAGGTTGCCGCCGTGATGTTCATTAAGCCTTTCTCTAGGTCAAAAGACCCGACGAACACATAGCGCCCGAATACCGAAACAACGCTTCAAATCTGTCTTGACAAAGTTTCAAAAACTTGTTCGACTCTCAGGTATCCGACCCCCACAACACCATCGCCTGTGAACCGGACATGAAAATTGAGCTCCCAATCCCTCCAGCTCTGTTAGCAGCTATCCTGTCAGTTGCCTTGACGCTCGCCGCATGCGGAGTCAATGAAGATTCTGCTAAGTTCACCCAGCGGGTCTATGGCGAGGCGAACCTAGGCACGCCACTTGTGGGCGCCCGCATTGAGAGCATAAAAAAGTAGGGGTATCAGGCAGCGAGCTTGACGTCCTGAAACGTTGAAACAGCCTTCGGATACCAGCGCCTGAAATCCCGTCCGAGTGTGCCATCCAGAACGCGCGTTCGAGTTTGCAACAGTAAGTGCGCTCCAGCATCCGACCACTGCATTTGCTGCTTCTTCGCGAAGCGTTTAGACACTATTTGATTCACCGCTGATTCGACAAATGCGGTTGATACCGCGTCGCCGTGTCGCCATCGCTCGCCGTAGTTCGGAATCATCTGCGCGTTGGCCAACACATGGCCGACGAACTCGGTAATCGAGCGACTCAGCCGCCGCAATTCGATGGGCGGCTTTTGTACTTCATCAAGCGTGCATTGAATGTCTTCGATGACGTCAATCGCGCGATCAGTGTTGCCGTGCCACAGGTAGGGGCGCACGCGCTCTATTTCGCCCAGTGCGTGCTCAGTCAAGGTCCCAAACTCCGCGCGAAGGCTCTTGGTCTGCTGCGCGATTACAGTCAGTCGCATCGACACGTGAAACCAGTCGAGCAGGTGTTCGGCGTTCGGGCTCATGTGCAGCTGAAGCTTTCTTACGCTGTCACCCCCATCCGACATAAACGCCACTTACTGGTTCATGGCGAAGCCCTGTGAACGGAGTACTTCATATAACCGACGCCTTGGCTTTTTGTCATAGCCCGTGGTGAAGCCGAAACGGCGAACCTCGCCTTGTTCGGGTACCGACTTGCCCACGATCACTTCGAAATTAACCTTGCGATTCTTCGCGCTTCGCACATAGCCGCCATCAATGCCCACCGTGAGGGGTGGGTCGGGGATCGGTAGTGCATTCCAATCTTCCTGGCAGCCATCGATAAACACACTCTGCTCGTCGCCCAACTCGCTGTCCAGGCGTTTCGCCACGCCCATGACATCGTTGCGAATCGTGGCTGCGTTGATGTGCTCGCCGATGGGCAGCACGTCTTCCAGTAAGTCACGGGTGACGCCAAACGACACGAGCGAGGCCCAGCGCGTTTCCAAATGCAGCAAGTCGGGCGTCACCCGCTGCGCCAACCTGGCGCGTACCGGACTCAGAACTCGCGCTCCCTCCGCGTTGGAGTCGCAGCGGCACGCGTGCAGGCGTGGATCGCGAACATCGAGTTTGCCGAACGCGGTTCGCATCGGCAGCGTCCGGATGTCTTTAAGAGGGCGCTTGCGACCACAGCGACAGGTCCGTGCACGTTGGACATGCGCGTCGATTTGCAGTTGGGTCATTGCCAATTGCAGCCTACTGAGCAGCGTCTTCGCCTCTACCAAGGCGAGTCCGAATGTATCCATGCTCAACTCACCACGCTCGAAGCGTACGAGTTCGGTGGTCACGGGATCGGTTTCGCCCTGACGAGCGACCAGTTGAATCATGAATTCCATCATCATGCTCCTTCGCGCAGTACGTTATTGTGCGCTTGGCAGGACTAGAGACGGACCGTGCGCTTCAATCGGGTTTGGTTGAGCGTGTCAGCGCGGCGTTGAGTCGATCAAGCGATTGGTTGATATCGTTACGATCAAAGCGCTCGGGGTCGAACTCTCCGAAACGCTCGTCGTCACCTTCGTCGGAAAAGTCGCCCTCGAATTCTGCATCCCCTTCAGTGCCGTCCCCATCCTTCCGGTTTAATAGTTTCTGGACACTCTGGAGAAGCCAGTCTTCCTTGTCAATTTGCCACATCAGAAACCGATTGAGCAGTTCGGTATAGGCCCGCGGCCCACCACTGTCCTCTGGCGGCCCGGATCGTGCGCCATCGAGGCAGATCGGGCAGCGGATATTCGGATCCACCGGCAATCGGGCTTCGATGCGAACCTCGTGTTCCCAAAAGTCACCAAAGTCGTAGTCGTAGCTCAGCTTCTGGCGTACTCGCAGACCGAGATCGGCGAGCCGTATTTCTCGTAGCGGTTCACCGTGGTGGTAATGCCGCTGCTCACTCCACTGCACGGCGTAGACACAACCGTGAATCTTGAACTGGTGAAGGTGGCAATCCTCCCAACCCATCAGGACTTGAATCACTCGGTTCAAACCGTAAAGACTCAAATCCGAGCGCACCAGAAACCGCCGCCAGGGGGAGCGACATGGCCGCTAGCAGCGACGGGCCGGTCAGGCGTAGTAGCGTTGCGCCTGAATCGGCATCGCGCACTTCGAGCAGGGTGACGGTGGCC
>JBDSYI010000224.1:0-3547 GCA_039925745.1 Casimicrobium sp.
TGCGTCGAATACGCCTCGAGCTCGGTCAGGATGTGCGACGAAACGAGGAGCGTGATGCCATCGGCCTGCAAGCGGCGGAAGAGGCCAGCCAGACTCGCGCGCGCTTCCGGGTCAAGACCTGAGGCAGGCTCGTCGAGCACCAGAAGCTTGGGCGTGCTGATGATCGCTTGACCGATCGCCACGCGCTGGCGCTGTCCGCGCGACAGCTCGCGCACGCGCTTCGGCAGGCAGTGCGCGATGTCAAGTTGTGCCGCCACGGCCTCGGTGCGAGCGTCGAGATTGGTGTCCGGCACGCCACGTGCTGCCGCAGCGTGATGCAGACATTGGCTCGCGGTTAACTCATCGTAGAGTCCGAATTCGTCTTCGAGATAACCGATGTCGCGATGCGCGAGCCGGGGGTTGTCGGTAATGGCAACGCCGTTCAAATACACCGCGCCAGCTAGCGGTTCAGAGAGTCCGGCGATGCAGCGCATCAGCGTGCTCTTGCCCGCGCCATTCGGACCGACCAGCGCGGTGACGCTACCCGCCGCTAAAGTAAAAGTTACGTCAACGAGAGCGGGATGGTTCGGATAATCGAACCGAAGCGAACGGACTTCAAGCAAAGTGGGGCTCTTGCGCTAAACGGAAGAGCCCCATTGTAGGGAGCGCGCGAAGCTACGGTGCCGTCCAACCGCCGCCCAAAGCCTTGTACAGCGTCACCTGATTTTGCAGTTGCGCCAACTGCACCTGAATCGCCGCTTGTTGTGCGACGAACAGCGAGCGTTGTGCATCAAGCAAGTCAAGGTAGCTCGCGACACCACCGCCGTAACGCAGATCAGATAACTTGTAGCTCGCTTTCGCGGCATCGACCTGCGCTTGCGTGGCACGATATTGCTCACTTAGCGTAGCGGTTCCGGCGAGTGCGTCGGCGACTTCTCGAAAGGCGGTCTGGATCGCCTTGTCGTACTGCGCAACCGTGATCTGGCGCGTGATTTTCGCCGCATCAAGATTCGCCTGATTGGCACCCATGTTGAATATCGGTACCACGAGTTGCGGCGCGAATGCCCAACCGATGCCGCCGCTCAAAAGATTGCCGAGTTCAGAGCTCGCTTTGCCAACGCTCGCTGTTAACGAAATGCGCGGAAAGAAAGCGGCGCGCGCGGCACCAATGTTGGCGTTAGCGGATAGCAGCTGTTGCTCGGCCGCACGAATGTCTGGGCGACGATTCAGCAGGTCTGACGGCAGGCCGACGGGAATGTCTTTCAATAGTTGCGACTGCGAACCGAGCTGACCACCCGCTGGCAAGTCTGCGGGTAACGATTGTCCGAGTAACAGCACAAGCGCGTTTTCATCCTGCGCGCGTTGCCTTTGCAGCTGCGCCAAATTGGCGCGCGCACCTTCAACCAGACCTTGCGCCAGACGCAAATCCAGCTCGGAAGTGACGCCGTTATCAAAGCGTAGTTTCGACAACTTAAACGATTGTTCGCGGGTCCCCAACGTTTCACGCGTTAGCGCCAGCAATTGTTCGTCGGCCAACATGCTCAGGTAAGTATTGGCGACCGCAGCGATCAAACTGATTTGCACAGTCTTCCTCGACTCCTCGGTCGACAGGTACTGCGCCAGCGTCGCTTCTTTCAGACTTTGCACGCGGCCAAAAAAGTCCAGCTCAAATGAGGTGATGCCAACACCCAATGTGTAAACATCGGTCGTCTTCGCCTGACGCTGTGCGGCCAACGCGCCGTTGACTGACGGAAATTGCGCCGCGCGTTGAATCTGATATTGCGCCTGAGCTTTCGAGATATTGAGCGCTGCAACTTGCAGGTCACGATTATTTGTAAGCGCAATTTCGATGAGCTTTTTGAGCCGCGCATCCGCAAAGAAGTCTTGCCACGCGAGGTCCGCTGCCGCAACCTGGCTCGCGGAAACCGTTGCGCCTGGAAAGATGGCCGCCACGGGGGCCGCTGGACGCTCATAAGTCGGAATGAACGAACAGGCGCTTAGCGCGCCTGCCAATGCCATTGCGGTCGATGTGCGCGTGAGGCGCATGACGTGGGTCAAATTCAATTTAGTCATCACCAGCAACTCCCGCTTCTTTGGCGTGCGCAACGTAGCGTTCCCGCTGCCGTTCGCTGCCCTTAAAAATACTACGCACCACCACGAAGAAGATTGGCACGAAAAACACCGCAAGGAAGGTTCCCACCAGTGCCCCCGCGAACACGCCCGTACCCAACGCGCGCTGGCTGGCAGAGCCAGCGCCGGAGGCAAGTACCAGTGGTAAGACACCCAGCATGAACGCCATCGACGTCATGACGATTGGCCGAAAGCGCAAGTGCGCTGCCGCCAGCGCTGACTCAATGACTGACTTGCCTTGCGCCTGCAAATCCTTGGCAAATTCGATAATCAGAATCGCGTTCTTCGCCGATAGCCCGATGATCGTGATCAAACCGACCTGAAAATACACGTCGTTGGAAAGCCCACGCAACGTGATGCCCAGCAGCACGCCGAGCACACCCATCGGCACCACCAGAATCACCGCCAGGGGAATTGACCAGCTCTCGTACAAAGCAGCGAGCGCCAGGAACACGGCCATGATAGCGAACGCGTAGAGGATGATTGCTTGCGATCCGGCGAGTTTTTCTTCGCGCGTTTGTCCGGTCCATTCAAAGCCGAAGCCCGGGGGCAATTGCGTGGCCAAACGCTCCATTTCGGCGATGGCGTCGCCCGTGCTGAACCCCTTGGCTGCGTCGCCAGAGATACGCATCGCGGGGTAGCCGTTGTAGCGGATTGTCTGCATCGGACCGTTGGCCCAACGTGTCGTGGCAAAGGCAGACAACGGCACCAACTTGCCTTGCCCGTTCATGACCGTCAGTTTCAGAATGTCATCGGGCTGCATCCGCGCGGGTGCGTCGGCTTGCACGACTACGCGCTGCAAACGTCCCTGGTTCGGGAAGTCGTTGATGTACGCAGAACCGAGCGACGTTGAAATGACGCTATTGATCGACGCAAAATTGACGCCCAGAGCACTCGCCTTGTCGCGATTGATATCGATCTGCAACTGCGGCGCATCCTCCAATCCGTCAGGCCGTACGCCCGCCAGAATTTTGCTTTGCGCAGCTGCGCCCAGCATTTGATTGCGTGCGGCAAGAAGTGCATCGTGTCCATTGCCACCGCGATCTTGCAGACGGAAGGTGAATCCCGATGCCGTGCCCAATTCAGGAATCGGTGGCGGACTCAATGGGAAGATGAACGCGTCGCGAATGCCAGACAACGCACCGAACGCGCGGCCCGCAATCGCTTGTGCCGAATGCTCCGGACCCTTCCTCTCGTCCCAGCCTTTAAGGGTGACGAACGCCAGACCCGCGTTCTGACCCTGTCCTGAGAAGCTGAAGCCCATGACACCCACCATGCTCTTCACTTCAGGCTGTTTCAGGATATAGGCTTCAACTTGCTCCATGACGGCTTTTGTGCGTTCGAGCGTCGCACCCGGCGGTAGTTGTACGTTTATCAACATCGTGCCCTGGTCTTCACTCGGAAGGAACGACGATGGCAAGCGGATGTACAAAAATCC
>JBDSYI010000225.1:0-15715 GCA_039925745.1 Casimicrobium sp.
CCTGCAGCGGCGTGGCAAATGCGCTTCCCACCGGTGCCGACTGCGGCGTGCCCGCCACCGGCGCGACTCTCACGCAGGCCCCCGCATCAGCGGTGGTCAGGTCGAACGGCTTGTTGGTGATGTTCGAAAACGCGATGTCGTCGATTTCCCAGCCGGTGAACGTCCCTTTCACTTTGAAAAAATCGGTCGCGGAAACGAAGCCGATGTAAACCGTCTGGCCCTGGTAGGCGGCGCCGAGGTTGACAGTGACTGTATCCTGGGATGGATAGCTGGCGTTAGTGCCAACGTAGGCGGGCAGGTTCCTGCGCGGGTTATCGCCGCTGTCATCTATCGTCCCGTTGTAGGGGGGCGTCAGCGCAGCGACTGGGATCTCGCTGAAATTCGTGCCGTCGGTCGAGATCATCAGAATACCGCCGCCGTAATACTTGCTCCCGCGATATTTGAAGTTATTTCGGTGTCTGAAAGTGAACGAAAAGCTTCCCGTCGCCGCGACGTAGAGTGGTGGTGAAACTAGCCACTCGTCGCTGACTGCCGGGGGGTCGCTCGAAGCCCAGCGATGATCGCCCGGGCTGATTTGCAGGCGTTGCCACTGCCCAGGTCCCAGTCCGGCAAAATCGGGACGCCAGAGCGTGTGGGCGCTCTCGACGTCATCGATTGCCGACTGCGCTGCCAACTGGTCGACATTGATCAGAAAGTTCGCAGTCACCGGCAATGGCGCACCCGGGAGACCCGGGTTGTCGATGGTGATCGTGAAATCGGTTGCCTCCCGGCCCGCCGCGCCGACCACTGTCACCGGCACTGAAAGCGACATCTGTTGTCCGGGCATGGACGCCGGAATAGTCAATGCAGCTCCCGATGGAAACTGGATGTGCGCATTGCTGGAGACGACCGAGCCGGTGGTCGCCGAGAGCGCGGTGGCTCCGGTGTTCTGCAGCGTGATGGTCAGGAATCCTGTCTCGCCGTTGTCCACGATGCCGTCGCCGTCGCAGTACTGCGGCTGGTCGCTCAGCACCACGCTGTTGATGTGGATCGCGCCGAAGCTCTCGATGACGCCGGCGTTGGTCGTCGAATAGCGGTCGGGCCCGACGGCGCCGACACCCGCGCCGCGGGCGGCGAAGCCCTGCATGCACAGCGCATGATCCTCGCTGCTCTGCACGCTGATTACCGACAGCAGTGCATCGCGCGCCTCGATGAACGTCGGGTTCGCCGGCGTCATCTTGTAACCGGCAACGAGATAGTTCTTCATCCGGTCCTGCGCATGCGCGAAGGTCAGGCGCGACGTGTCGTTGAGCAGGTTTGAATAGCACTGCCAGAGCATCGACGCCCAGACTTCACCGGTGTTATGCACCTCGGAATTGTCGCCGCCGATGAGAAACGGAACCGGTGCTGCCGGAAGTGCGACACCGTCCTGTATGAGCCTGAAGGTCAGTGGATTCTTCGCCAGGTCGCGCGAATACGGATAACGGCGTTGCCCATGATAGAACGCCGTGTTGTACAGGTCGGGGGCGAGACCCGGCCCGCCATCCGGATAGCCGCCATGGGCATAGGTGCCATTGAAACTCGCGTTGTTCGGCAGCGCGGAATCCGTGCCCTTGACCAGCAGCAGCATCGCATGGAAATCGGCCCAACCTTCACCAAGGCCTTGCGCCTGGTTCGTGGACATTCCGGAAGCGTTAGCGATCAGCCGGTTGCTGATGTAATGGCCCCACTCGTGCGCGATGATCTCGTTGGCCATCGTTCCATCGCGGTCGACGCCGGCCGCACGCGCCAGGCGCGCGCTAACGGTATCGTCGGGTTGGCTGGTGATCGCAAGGGTGTCGGTGGACCCGATCGCCAACGACGGAATGCTGATCGTCGCGTCGACTCCGCGAACGGTACCGACGAACGGCGACAGTTTGTCGGCGAGCAACACGCCGGCCGCGCCGGCGTTCTGCGCGTTTTTCACCTTCGTCGTCGCGTCGCACGCCGTGCCGCCATCGAGATCGATCAGCGCGATCCTGCCCGTCAATGCCGCAGCATTGGTCAGCGTCGAGCACGCGCCCGACGGCACTGAGGAGACAACGTTGGCCGTCACGTCGAACGCCTGCGCGCCGAAACGCGCGACTGCTGAGGCCTTGATGCCCGCGATTGCCGCTGGTGCAAGCACCTTGACCATCGGAAACCGGTACTCGTACACGTACATGCGCATTCGCGGGCTGCCGCCATCGGACGGTGTGTACATGTCGGCGTTATTAGTGCCGCTGGCGTCCTGCGCCTGGGCGATCAGCGCATCCTCCTCCCGCCCGCCGCGGCCGAAGTTGCTGGCCTGCGCATTGCCCCATTTCTCATCGAAGCCCGCATCGTAATACCAGTCGTGCAGCCAGTTGGTCAGGTAGAACAGGTTGGTCACGGCCGCCATGACCTGGGTCTTGCTCGCCTTTGGCGCCTCCGCGGGGTCGTGCGTGTAGTCGAAGGTGTTCGCCGCGTTCGTGCAGGCGTGGAAATCGCCGACGGTCGGCGGTACACCGACATTGCACTCGGCTGGATCGACAGGTCCAAACCCATCTGGCAACACCAGGTTGGCGAACGCATTCACGTTGTTGCCGTTGGTCTGTGTCGCCCCCGGTGCCAGCCACGGATCGTTGCGGCTGAACGGCAGGTTCTGCAGCGTCACCAGGTTCGGCGACACGAACGGCGGCTGGTAGCCATCTGGAATTCCGGTCGGGCTGGGAAACCCGTTGCGACCGACTGGCGACGGATAAGGCAGGTTGTTGCCGCCGGATTCGGCGAACACCCTATAGCTGAATGCCGCGTCTGCGGTCTGGCTCTGCCGGTAGAGCACACTGAGGTCGGTGGCAGCAATCACGTAGGCGTAATAGTCGACTGCTCCCTGCCGCATGCCGTCGCGCATCTGCACTTCGATGTAATACGCCGGGATCAGGTGGTCCGGCATTCGGAAGTAGACCGGTTGCACGCGCAGCGGCGCGTCGAGCCGCGAACCATCGGGGCTGCTATCCAGACCCGGCGGCAGTTCGAGATACTCGTGGCCGTCGCGGGTATCGACCACGCGCAGTTTCGGCGCGAGGTGGCCCGCGAACGACCAGTCGGAAAGTGCGACCGTTGCCGCCTCGGCCGCGGAACGATCGAAGGCGCCGGCAGCGTAGCCTCCCATCAGGAAGCCGCCGATCGCCACCAGCTTGCGATCCGGTGAGAGGAGGACCGCGGCTTCCTCGCGAAAGACCTCGACGCCGTCGAGCCGGTTGCGGAGCTTGACGAGCACGGCGCCGTTGGCGAAGTTGTGGGTCGCGGCCGGAGCCAGCGCGTCTAACTGGCCGGCCCGCAGCTTATAGAGCGAGTCAAGACCTTGCAGATAGGCGCGCGCCGCCTCGGCCGCATCTCGTGGCACCGAAGTGGTGATGGCGGCAATGCTGGCCGCGGCAGGACTTCCGCTGTTGCCCCAGAGAAAGGTCGGGACCTGAAGGCGGGAGTGCATCCGAACGGCCTCGCTTGGTGCTGCCGACGCCAAGCCGGAAAGAGCGGCGCCGCGCGCGGGCACCGCGTCGCCGAGGCGATCAATGCGGGTTAAATCGCGGGCGGATACCGCTCCTGCCATTGACAGCGCGGCCGCAAGCACCGCCACGACGCTGCCATGCAATGCGGGCGATGGAGGGTTCCCGAAATGAAAGCGCTTTGACCAGACCTGAAGACATTGACACCAAAGACGAACGCCGGCTTCGATTTGTTGCTTCGTCATTGAGGCTGCACTGGGTGGGTCGCGACTTCGACTCCGCCTCCGGCAACGCGCCAAGGCCCGCCAAAATCAAGCGCCGCAATCAATCGCGTAAAGTGGGCGGACTCGAATAGTTGCGACATCGCATCACGCCGATCGTAGCCATGCTCCACCAGCAGCGTGCCCCCAGCCACCAATCGTGCCTGTGCCCCGCTGATGATCGTTCGCAGCGCGTCGCCTGGACGCTCGAAGGGCATGACGCCTTCCAACTTCGTCAGTGTTTTTGCCGACCTCACCCACCAACTAGGTGTTACCGTCCCGGGAAACCAAGACCAACGTGCCGTACGAGGCCGCGCTGTATAAGCGGCGGCAACCAACTTTGCATGCTGTGAACTGAACCCGCCGTTTTGGGCGAACGCGGGATGCCTCCAAATACACGCGGCCAAGCACGCGAGCCTATTCAATGGCAATAACCGTTGCCCAGAACTACGCGTCATCGTTATTTACTCCCTGCGTCACCAAAAATATGTACGTAGTATGGGCCGTACACACACCGCGTAGTGGAAAAAATTCCGATCACCTTCCAAAGCTTACGTGCCCGATGCAGACGTTGCGCCGACCATAGTGTCTGCAAGCAACAGGGGCAACTTACTTCACTGACCGATTGCGATTTTGGGGAATCTGAGCGATCACTGCTTGATCTTTGTTAGGTGCGCGGACGGGCGTGCTTCAGACTGCGTCCTTCGCAGTAATAGAAGACGGGTCGGTGGAGCGGCGAAAGTGACATTGTCGAAATACGACATGGCAGGAATGCCATCAGCCCCGAATGGCGATTGAGGTCGTACTCCCGGGAACACCTTCGCTACTTGAGGGCGCTCGTACTACTGACGACGGCGGCACCAACTTCCCAAATCCTTCGGTATCGCGCGCGAGTGGAACTAAAAAGACCCAAATGTACCGAGCACCGTGTGTGTTGCGCTATATGTTTGTTGCGGAAAAAGTACAGGCGCTGAGCCGCGAAAAATCAGTGAAAATGGCGCGCGCGCACCGAGCGAATGCGCTTGCACCGGCAACGGCGTGGTTTGTACCAGCGCAAATGCAACTTCGCTGCCGTTAACCGTCAAAGCGAATGATTCGCCGAGGTGGCGCGAAAAATCTTCAAGGGCAAGTAGTCGTATTATGGGACGGCACGCACAAAGCAAATCAACAATTATCTTGGCGCGAAATGCTATCGCGCGGCTACGGGAAGCGCACGTCGCAGCTGGCACTCTCAGCCAGGGAGTCTACAGGTGACCCATTCGACTCAAATCAACGCCTCGATTGCGCGTTGTCTGCGAATACCTTCTGGTTCGTCGTGCGCAGATAGAAAAATTGCCACAGTGACGAAGTAAAGCAAGACACTGGTTAAATAAATGAAAAGTCATGAATCGTCTATTTAGCGTCCCATTCGGGGCCCCGGGAGTGCCGCGTGAAACAAGCATTAGCCTTACTAATCGTTGCGTTTAATGTCCGTCCCACGCGCGCACGGCGCGCGACAAAGCGTCCGCATCTGACACGGTTTGCGGCGCTCGGTTTGGGTGGCCTCGTTGGTATCAGCGCCGCGCAATTAGGGTCGCAGACTTCAGCGCCGGCCTCCGCCGTCGCGCCCGACGCACTCCCAAGCACTTGCACGTTGCCGCTGTCGGCCAACAATATGCAGGGTGTGGCAAACTTCATCTGGGCGGGCTGCCACGTACTATTGAACTGGCCGCACGACACAGCGCCCCGCATGAGCGGGCCATCTCCGTTAGCGACGAAATCAGTGCACGGTTATGTGCTCAATTACTACTCGCCCTCGGTCTACGCGTGGTTGAAATCGGGGCAGCCGACAGGAACGATTCCAGACGGCGCGGTGATCCTCAAGCAAACGTACAAAGACATCAATGGCGTTCGCGGCGATCCGACCGGTTGGGCGTTGATGGTGAAGCAGAAGAGCGCATCGTTCGACGGTTGGTACTGGGGCTATGCTGACCCGAAAAAACCAAGCGGCGCTGACGGCGGGTTCGGTGGCCAGTTCTATGACCCGAACTGCGTCGCCTGTCACGGTTCGGCGAACACGCGTGAGTTGACATTTGCATCATTGACTAACATCGCCAATGTATTCGGTGGAACCGCAATGCCGGTGGCGAACGGCCTCATGGGCGGATCGTTACATGCGAATGTTGGACGGCTCGCTTCTGCTCCCGTTTCGGCCCCAGCATCGGGCCTAGGCGCTCCGCCTCGCTCGCCGCTGCCCGTGATCCCGAACCACATTCCATCGCAATCAAACAGCGCAGTGATCGTCGGGCCTCAAGGGCCAACCGGGTTCGTCACATCAGACGTTTGCGCAGGTTGTCACGACGGCAGCAACCTCGCGTTCGGCGTGCAGGCGCACATGACATGGCCGCAAAATTTGCCACCTTCAAAATTTCCAACCACGCCGCTCAAAAACTTCTCGCCGTTCGGCGAATGGGGCGCGTCGATGATGGGTCTCGCGGCTCGTGATCCAGTGTTTCAAGCGCAGCGCGAATCGGAAACACTGACCTATCCGTCGGTGAAAAACGAGATCGATAACGCTTGTTATACCTGTCATGGCGTGATGGGAAAACGGCAGTTGAGTATCGACAAACCGGGCGCGCTCTTTACCCATCAAAACTTCCTAGCGAGCAGCGGGCCGGATGCGAAATACGGCGCTCTGGCTCGCGACGGAGTTTCATGCCTCGCCTGTCACCGCATGACGCCCGAGGGGCTCGGCACGCAGGCAAGTTTCACCGGGCAATTTAAAGTCACCGATGCAAAGACAGTGTTCGGCCCCTACCGGAAGGTGGTGGAATATCCGATGCAAAATTCGGTGGGTATGACGCCGAAACAGGGCGACGCAATTTCGGATCCGGCGATGTGCGGTTCGTGCCACGTTGTCGGGACAGCGATTCTTGATGCCAAGAAAACCTACAACGAAAAAAGTTTCAACTCGGCGCGCAAATCGCATGAGCAGACCACGTATCTCGAATGGCTAAACAGCAGCTTTCAGACGAAGGCTCCGATCAAGCCAAACGCGACGCCACAGACCTGCCAGCAGTGCCACATGCCGCGCACAATGGACGGCGCACCGATCACGACGAAGAGCGCAAACATTGAAGACGAGACCTTTTTCGACGCCGATGGCAAAGTGTTTGCCAACACCGCACCCGTCAAGGACATCACGATGACGCCGCGCGATCAGTATGGACGTCACACCTTCGTCGGTGCCAACGTGTTCGTACTCGAAATGTTCAGGCAATTTGGGGCACAGCTTGGCCTGACGCAGGTAGATCCGAATTACGCGACCGATACCTTCAAGTTTGTACCGAGGCTGGATTTGGCGATCAAGGAAACGACGCAACAGATGCAGAGCAAAACAGCGACGGTCGCGATTCGCGGGCAACGCCGTGGTGCGGACGGGCTCGCAGTCGACGTTCAGGTTGTGAACCTTACCGGTCACAAATTGCCGTCCGGGGTTGGTTTCCGCCGCGCCTACATCGAGTTCACGGCGCTGGATTCGGTTGGCAATATTGTGTGGTCGTCGGGCCGCAGCACGGACAAAGGTGTATTGATTGACGACAATGGACAACCACTCGCCACCGAGTTCAGCAAGACTGTCTGGCAACCGCATTGGCGCGCGATCAATAACAGTAAGCGCGTGCAGATCTACGAGGAACGCACGAAGGATGTGCAGGGCCTGTTGACGACCAGTTTCTTCGCGCTCGCGAAGCCGGTGAAAGACAACCGTATGATGCCTGCGGGCTGGTCAAAGAACGGGCCGTACGCGTCGTGGACGGCGCCGTTCGGCGTGAGCGCGACGCAGAGTCCGGGCTATTTCAACGGCACCGGCAGCGATCTCGTGACCTACGTGATTCCGCCGACCACGGCGGCGAAGGTCAAACTCGTGCGCGCTGTGCTCAACTACCAATCGATTCCGCCGTACTACCTGCAAGATCGTTTCACCATCGGCAAGGACAACCCTGCGACCGAGCAATTACGGGCTCTGACGCAGTTCGTGGACTACAGCAACACGGCGGTGAAAGGATGGAAATTACCAGTGGCGTCAGCGGCCAGTGTGGTGCGCTAGTCGCAGGATATTTGCGTTGAAATGAAGCGCCTTAAACGTGACTTTGTTGAACACACATGCTCATCAGCTTTTGTCTGTAAGCTAGCTTAATCATGGGCTAGCGACTAGTATCGACTGAAGTCGACTTGAGCCTCATCGTTTTGCAACCGCGGCACGCGAATCGATACGTTGCGCGCTGCCACCGAGTGGCTGCTGGCCTTGACAGTGAAGGGGCCGCTGGTCAAGCAATTCCCTGAACCTCCCTCTGTCGTCCTGCTTCCCGCTGAGACCTTCGCCCACTGGCGTGGTGCCACTCTGATTCTGGAATGGCGCAGCGCCCGCACGGGAAACGGACTGATACTATTTATTTATGAGCAAACCCACTTCAAGACGCGACAGCCTGAAAATATTTCTCTCTGCGGGTTGCACAATGGTCTCCGGATGCGGTGCGGGGGATATCGGCAACGCCTTGGCCGCTACGCTGACTCCTAACATCGACTCGGCCCGGGTCCGGGCCATCGTCGAGGCCGAAAGCGCCAGAGCTGGCACGCAAGCAGTTGAGTTCGGAATGTGGCAGGGGCAAAAGGAAGTCCTCACGATGGCGCTGGGCAATTCGATGACCACAGTGCCCGCTACCACGCACATGCACTATCGCATTGGCGGAATCAGCGAGACGTTTTTGTCCACGCTGGTGATGATGCTGGCCGAGCAGAGGCGAGTCCGCCTCGACGACACGATCGAACGCTGGTATCCGAACCTGCTGTCGGCGAGTCAGGTCACGATCAGGATGTTGGTCGCCAACACAGCCGGTTATTACGACTATGCGCGTGACAAGGCCTGGCAGCAGGACCTCTTGGCGAATCCCTTTCGGAACTTCACGCCCGACGAGCTGATAGGCTACGCGGTACGTGGCAATCAGATGAAATACGCGCCAGGGACGAGCCAGGAATATTCGCACACCGAATACCTCATACTTGACCAAGTGCTTGAAAAGGCCACCGGTCAGTCAATGAAGAGCTTGTACGAAGTCAATATCCTTGCCCCTCTCGGATTGAAGGACACACAGTTGCCCGTCAACGAGGAGATACAGGCTCCCGTGTTGCATTCCTACACTGAGGATCGTGGTGTCTACGAGGATGCTACCTATTGGAATCCCTCGTGGGCCGGAGCCTATGGCGGTCTGACGTCGAATCTGAACGACCTGGGGACCTGGGGGCATGTCTTCGGCTCCGGCGCGCTTGTCTCCGCAGCGTCTTTCCGCGAGATGACGGCGCCGACTTCAGTTGGCAAGGGTTGGAACCGGCCTGATCTCTATTTCGCTTACGGCTTTTTGTACGCCAACGGCTGGCTCGTGCAAAACCCCGATTTGAACGGTTACAGTGGGGGCTTCGCCTACAACCTTGCCACTGGGGTGACGATCATCATCGCGGCAACCAAGCGCCCACGTCCTGCCATCGATCCTGCGGCGATCCACATTCTTCGCGAAGTCATCAAGTACGTGACACCTGCAACTCCGCTGAACTTCTAATGGGACTGCGCCATGCTGTAGAACATGCTGATTCAGCGGGCTTCAACTTGCGGCTGGCCGATATATTTTGAAAATCGAGTGCTTTACGCCAAAAGTGGCGTTCGCAAAGCACGGATGCAGCAGGAAATTTCAGCTCAGTTGGCGGTTAAATCCTATTACGCCCGACAATCATTTCTATGAGGGGAAGCCGATGTCGCAACCAGTTGCCCGAGTCAATGTAATTTCGCTGAGCGCCGCGCTGGTCGCAGCGGCTCTGGCCGTTGGCTGCAAACCCGCCAGCACGACAGCCACTGCCCCGCCGGCGATAGATGTGAAGGTGGTGACAGTTAATGCACGTGACACCCCAATTTCATTTGAGTACACGGGCCAAACCGAGAGTTCGCACACGGTCGAAATCCGGGCGCGGGTTGAGGGCTACCTGCAAAAAAGATTCTATAAGGAGGGTGCGGTCGTCGAGCGCGGAGCACGATTGTTTCAGATCGACCCCAAGCAGCTTACGGCCAAGGTTCAGGGGGCTAGCGCTAAGCTGCAACAGGCGGAAGGCAAATGGCTAAGCGCGCAGCAGACGGTTCAACGGCTCAAGCCGCTGGTGGCAGACGAAGCAGTCAGTCAAAAGGACATGGACGCTGCAATCGCTACGGAAAAGGATGCCATGAGCGAGGTAGCTTCAGCCAGAGCCGACCTGGCCACCGCAGAGCTTAATTTGGGCTATACAAACCTGGTGTCACCAATCAAGGGGCAAGCGGGCAAAGCTAGTGTGGGCGAGGGCAGTTTTGTGCCTGCGGGCCAAAGCAGCTTGCTCACGACGGTGTCGGCGCTGGACCCAATTTTTGTAAATTTCAATATGTCGGAAAACGAATGGCTGTCTTATTCCGAGGATATGAAGAAAGGCACGCTACGCCTTCCCGCTCAAAGTGCGTTTGATGTGCAGCTGATTCTGGCTAACGGCAGAGAGTTACCTAATCGGGGCAAGCTCAATTTCGCGTCCGAGTTGGTCGACCCGCAAACTGGCTTGTACGACATCAGGGCTTCTTTCGCCAACCGCGACATGGAATTGTCACCAGGTCAATACGTGCGGGTAAGGCTACTGGGAGCCAGCCGGCCTAATGCGCTGCTCGTACCCCAGCGCGCGGTCATGCAGGGCCAAAAGGGCAAGTTTGTTTACGTGGTGGGCGCGGGCGACAAGGCCGAGGTGCGGCCACTGGAGGTGGGTGTCTGGGTCGGTAATCAATGGCTGGTGACATCCGGCCTCAAGAGCGGCGAACGCGTGGTAACCGATGGCATGCTCAAAGTGCAGCCGGGCGCGGTGCTCAAGGTGTCTGAGGATATATCGCAGCGCACGCCAGCGCCAGCTGCAACGCCTGCCGCCTCCGCGCCGTCTCAGCCCGTCAGTCGTTAAGCGCGGGCCATGATTTCGCGTTTCTTCATTGACCGGCCAATTTTTGCGACGGTGATTTCTGTGGTGATCTCGCTAGCAGGCTTGGCAGCCATCGGCAAATTACCGTTGGCCCAGTACCCAAACCTGACGCCGCCCACGGTGTCGGTCTCCGCTGCCTTCCCTGGCGCCAGCCCCGAGACAGTAGCCAGCGCAGTCGCCGAGCCGCTGGAACAAAAAATCAACGGTGTCGACGGTATGAAGTACATGTCATCGACCAGCTCGGCTAATGGCGGCATGTCGCTCAACATCACCTTCGCCGTGGGTACCGACATTGACAAAGCCGCCTCTGAAGTCCAAAACCGTGTCAATCTGGCGACGCCAGACATGCCCCAGGTGGTGCGCGACGGAGGTGTGACGGTGTCCAAGGGTGGTTCCGACCCACTCATGTATTTGGCACTGCAATCGCAAGACGATCGCTACGATGACTTGTACATTAGCAACTACGCCAGCAAAAACGTGCTGGACGAGCTTAAGCGGATCCCTGGCGTGAGCAAGGCAGAGCTCTTGGGCGCGGAATACGCCGCGCGCATCTGGCTCAAGCCAGACCGCATGGCTCAACTCAGGATCAGCAGCAGCGACATCAAGGCAGCTATCCGGGAGCAGAACGTCCAGGCGTCTGTCGGCAGCGTCGGAGCGCCACCCTACGCCCGCCCGATAGAGCTGACCCTGCCAATTACTGCACGCGGTCGCCTGACCGACACCCGTGAACTTGGCGAAGTGATTCTGAGCACCAGAGCCAATGGTGCGGCCATCCGCCTCAAGGACGTGGCGCGTATTGAGCTGGGAGCACAGAGTTACGACGTCAAAGCCAGGCTCAATGGCAAGTCCGCTGCACTCATCGTGGTCACCCAAACCCCAGGCGCGAATGCGGTCAAACTGGCTAAGTCAGTGCGCGAACGAATGGCGGCGTTGTCGCAACAGTTTCCAGCGGGCATTGTGTATTCAGTTCCGTACGACACCACCATCAGCGTCAAGGCGTCCATCGACGAGGTGATTCAAACGTTGGGCGAAGCGATGCTACTGGTTTTTGTGGTGGTTTTTGTGTTCCTGCAGAGCTGGCGGGCTACGCTGATTCCGCTACTGGCGGTCCCGGTGTCACTTCTGGGCGCACTGGGCGGGCTGTATTTGTTGGGCTACAGCATCAACACTATTACCTTGTTCGCCATGGTTTTAGCCATTGGCATTGTGGTGGACGACGCTATTGTGGTGGTCGAAAACGTAGAGCGCATCATGCACGAGACAGGTCTGGACGCCAAGGAGGCATCGCGTCAGGCCATGGACGAGGTCACCGGCCCGGTAGTAGCCATTGTGTTGGTGCTGTGTTCGGTATTTATCCCGGTCGCCATGTTGGACGGTGTGACCGGGCAGATATACAAACAATTCGCCATCACCATCGCCATCTCGGTGGTGGTATCGGGCTGGGTGGCACTGACACTCACCCCGGCACTTACAGCCATTTTGCTGCGCCCGACATCCGGGCACCGCGGCAGGGTCTTTACCGTCTTCAACCGTGTATTCGGTCGCCTGACTGATCGTTACACCGCTGGTACCGCGAGCTTGGCAAAGCGAACGGTGGTGGGCTTTTCGCTTTATGTCCTGATGGTTTTTGCCGTGGTAGGCCTGAACAAGGTCACCCCGTCCAGCTTTATCCCCTCAGAGGACTCGGGTGTCTTCATCGGCTTCGGTATCTTGCCAGATGGTGCCAGCCTGAGCCGTACTGAAGAAGTGACAAAAAAGGTAGAAGATATTGTGCGCAGAAACCCTGCGGTGAAGGACATGATCTCGATCAATGGCCAGGGTCCGGGTGGCGTCACGCCGAGCCAGGCCACCTACTTCATTGCCCTCAAGGACTGGGGCGAACGTAAAACACCAGCCTTGAAGGCCGATGCAACAATCGACTCGCTTCGGGCCCAGTTTTCTAGCATCCTCGAGGCCCAAGTGATCGCATTTAATCCCCCCCCAATACCAGGGCTGGGGGGGAGCAAAACTGGTGGTTTTGACTTGAAGATCCAAAACAAGGGAAGCGGTGGTATGGCTGCCCTTGAGGCAGCCTCTACGGCATTTGCAGAAAAGGCAATCAGCCGCCCCGAATTGGCTGGCGTGTCTCCCCAGATCAGCGCCAACGCGCCGCAGGTGTCCATCGACATTGACCGCGACAAGGTAAAGGCTTTCGGTGTGTCGTTGTCCGACTTCTACGACAGCCTGAATGTGCACTTTGGCTCGTCACGTGTGGGAGACCTTGATCAGTTTGGCAAGACTATTCCCGTCACCATGCAAGCCGAGTCAAATTTTCGCGAGCGGCCCGAAGATATTGGCCGTGCGTTTGTGCGTACGACATCAGCAGACGGTAAACAGAGAATGATTTCGGTCAGTTCTTTGGCGCGCGTCAGTAACAGCAGCGGACCGTCGTCGGTCGAGCGATACAACGGCTATGTCTCTGCTTCCATCAGTGGTAGCCCAGCGCCGGGTTATAGCTCTGGTCAGGCAATGGACGCCATGGAGGCGGTAGCCCGCGAAACCCTGCCTTCGGACATGGGCTACCAGTGGGACAGCGCATCTCAGGAGGGAAAAGAAAGTGGCTCCAGCGCGGTGATTGCGTTCGGGGCCGGGTTAGTCATGATCTTTCTGGTGCTAGCGTCGCAGTATGAGCGTTGGTCGTTGCCGGTGGGCGTGATCATGGCTGTACCTTTCGGCCTGTTGGGCGCATTCTTGGCCATTTGGATGGCGGGCCTAAACAACGACATTTATTTCCAGATCGGAATGGTCACGCTCATTGCGCTGTCTGCCAAGAACGCGATCCTGATTGTCGAGTTTGCGGTGATGGAACGTGCACTGGGCAAATCGCCTTTCGACGCAGCCGTGGAGGCAGCCCGTCTCCGGTTTCGCCCAATTGTGATGACTTCGCTGGCGTTTGCTTTAGGGGTAGTTCCGCTGCTACTCTCGAGTGGCGCAGGCGCCGCCAGCCGCCATTCGATTGGTACCGGCGTTTTTGGCGGCATGATTCTGGGCACAGTACTGACCGTATTTTTCATTCCAATGATCTACGTGGCTATTGAAACCTTGACCACGAGACAACGCCGGATTACCCAACCGCCAGGCGCAAAAATTGGCGTTGGAGGAATTCAGCCATGAAGCTTCGCCAAATCATCTGTGTACTGTTTCTTCTGCCACTGGCCGCTTGCACCATCGCGCCAGAAGCCACACCTCCCGCACTGACCATGCCATCGAGCTTCAGGCATGTGCCGACGGACGCAAAGGCAGTCGATCCATCCCTCTGGTGGCACCAGTTTAACGACCCAGTACTCACTCGGCACATTGGAACGGCATTGGCCAACAATCTGGACTTTGCTAAGGCTGCATCCGTGCTTTCAGAGTTCGATGCGCGGTACTTGCAAACCGTCGGCGAAACGGGCCCGCAAGTGAAACTGCAGGGCGTAGCCCAGCGCGGCCGAGCCCTCGGCGTCACCAGCAACAGCTACACGGTCACCGCAAGTCCAAGCTGGGAGCTTGACTTTTGGGGCATGCTGCGAAACACGCGGGCGGCAGCGCGCTTTGACGTGCTGGCGAAGACCGCAGCAAGGGAGGCGACAAGACTGACGATCATCAGTAGCGTTGCTACCACTTATATTGAGTTGCTTGAACTGGATCAGCGCCTAGCCATTTCACGGCGTACCCTCGCCGGTCGTCAAAGGAGCCTTCAGTTGGCCGAGTCCCGCTTTAAGGCGGGGCAGGTGTCTCGTATTGATCAGCGGCAGGCCGAGGCGGAATATCAAGGAGTGGTGTTTCAGGTGAGCCGGCTCGAGCAGCAGGTGGAGGAAAAGGAAAACGCACTGAGCCTGCTGCTGGGCCGCAACCCGGCAAGCCTCGAACGCGGCGGGACGCTGGACTCGCTGACTGTTCCCACTGTCCCAGCCGGACTGCCATCAGGCCTGCTCGTGCGTCGGCCAGACTTGCTGCAAGCCTCGGAGGAACTCTCGGCTGCAGCCGCCAGAGTAGGTGTGGCCAGGGCGGGCATGTACCCGTCGATCTCTCTCACCGGTTCGCTGGGCGGCACCACTGCCCAATTTTCCGCCCTGCTTAGAGGCGCCGCCAGCGCTTGGGCGTTTGCGCCAATGATCAACCTTCCGTTGTTCGACGGCGGGAAAAGCCGCGCCGAAGTCGATGTGGCGCGCGCGCGGATGCAACTAGCAGAGATCACTTACCAGAAGGCGGTTCGCGATGCCTTAAATGACACTGAAAACGCGCTGGTAAGTGTGGAAAAAGTACGCGAGCAGAAACAAGCCCAACTCGCACGGGTAGTGGCATTGCGTAGCTATGAACAGCTCACACGGCGCCTCTATGAGGGGGGCGAGAAAAATTCTTCTGACTTTCTCGACGCACAACGCCAATTACTGGATGCGGAGAACACGCTGGCTACAACACACAGCGGAGCGTTGAAGTCTATCGTCGCGCTGTATAAGGCGCTTGGGGGTGACTGGGGCGCGGTGCCTTTATCGATCATCATCACCCCGGGCTCGAAATAACTGGAAGCTAAGCCCACGTCCCCTCCGGTCTGCACGTCCGATGTTTAACGAGGATTTGAATACGGTAGATACGTTGCCACCGAAGAGCGAGTTAATCAAAATTTTGCCTCTTCGATGACGGCTCGGCGGGAATCAAACGCATCAAATCACAAGCATGGTGTGAAAACGCCAATCCAAATCACCAAAGAGACAAGCAATTAACCGAGATTTTCCATTAGAGATATTCAAGGCGAGTAAAGTGGCTTGAATTGGGCGGGTAGGTCGAAGGTTTTTGCATCGTCCCACAGGCCCTGAATCCACGCTCGTTGCTGCATCGCAACAGCCAGATTGAGGACCGGTTTGCGTCCTTCTGTGGTGATGAACGCAGGCTTGGCGAACAGCTTGTAGCGCAGCGTTTGCAGGGTGTGTTGAA
>JBDSYI010000226.1:0-4226 GCA_039925745.1 Casimicrobium sp.
ACCTGGTCGCTAGGCGTCGAGGAGCAGTTTTATGTCGTGTTTCCGTTTCTGTTTTTTCTGTGGGTTGCGGCACGCCGAACGTTGACGCGGCGCATGGCAACTGCCAGCCTGATTGGGCTAGGCGTTGCGTCACTGATTGGATGCATCTGGGCCATGAAGCACGCTCCGACCTCCGCGTTTTACGGCATCGTATTTCGCTTCTGGGAGCTGGCGACGGGCGTGGCGCTGTTTCAGCTAACAGCGAAGGGCAGCGGCGTCAGCGCGAAGCGCGGGTTGCCTGCAAATGTCGCGCCTTGGCTTGGGCTAGTCGCAATCGCAGCGACGTTCGCCTATGCAAGCGCGGCAGAGTTTCCGTGGTTCTGGGCGGTGCCGCCGGTAGTCGGTGCGGCGCTTTTAATTGGCGGTGTGCAGGCCGACGTGGCGCATCCGCTGCGTCGTATGTTTGCGCATCCGGCGTTGGTATGGATCGGCAAACGCTCGTACTCGTTGTATCTCTGGCATTGGCCGGTGTACGTTTTGCTGCGATGGACGTCGGGTATTGACCAATGGCTCATGCAGGTCATTGCGATAGCCGTCACATTCGCGCTGGCCACCGCGTCATACCATTGGATTGAACTGCCAATTCGCCATCATTCTGCGCTTCAGCGACGTCCGCCGGTGCTCCGTGTTTTCGTGTTCCTGCTGGCGCTGATGGCCGGTTGGGGAGTGATGACGGGCCTGTTCGCGTCGCAGCCATTGCTGGGCTTGTCCACCGTATCTCGGAACGCTACCGATTGGTATGTCACGAATCAAATGCCTCCCGTGCCCGGATTGAAGCCTCGTTGCAAAGTGGATATGGCCTACCGCGCTTTGGCTGGCGGCCAGGTGATCTCGTACGTGCCGACGGGTTGCCCCGTTGCAGCAGGGCCAGAAAAACTTTTTGCTATTGGTGACTCACACGCCACGGCGTATCTGCCCATGTTTGACCGCCTGAGCATCGAGACCGGCATCGCAGTCAGCGTCTACACCTCGGCAGGCTGCGGTTTGCTTGATCTCAAAATGCCGATGACGGTGGGTCGTCCGCCCAGCTGTATTGAGTTTGCCCGCGCCGCTGTGGCCGACGTGCACGGGCTCGCGAAAGCGGGCGACGTGGTATTTCTGGCATCGCTTCGGCAATGGCGATATGCGGATCAGTGGGCTGCGTTTGACGAGAAAGCAGTACTCGCCACCGCCCGCAGTGACACCGCAAAAACGTGGGCTCAGCAAGCGCTTGCCGAAGCGCCCGAGTGGCTCGATCCGTTGGCGGTGTCAGGCGTGACGATTTTGTTTGAAGCGCCCAAGCCCATCTTCAAGAGTCCAACATTCCGCTGTGCCGATTGGTTCAACGCAGGCAATCCGATTTGTCGCGGTGGCCTCGTTCAGCCGCGCGCCGATCTGGAAGCGCTGCGTGCACCGATCCTGGCGAGCATGCGTGCGCTGGCAGCGGCTAATCCAGCGATCAAAATTTGGGATCCGTTCCCGATTCTCTGCCCCGGTGAAACTTGTAGTGCCGTTGTCGACGCCAAGCCACTATTTTTTGATGGCGATCACCTGAGCGCGCATGGCAATATGGTGTTGTACCCCGCGTTTCGCGAAGCATTAGCGCGACGTTAAACAACGCCCTTTGCGTTAAGTGCCGAAACTTCCGCATCGGTCTTGCCAAGCACTTCACGAAGTACTGCCGCCGTGCTGGAGCCCTTCACCGGCGGGGCGTGGCGATAGGTAACCGGGGTATCGCTCATGCGAATCGGGCTTTTCACCATCGCAATGCTGCCACCGCCCTGTTCTGCCGGCCGCTCCATATTCAGGCGCAGGCCACGATGCCGAACTTGCGGATGCGCGAACACCTGATCGTAGGAGTTGATTGGCGCATGCGGAATGCCGAGGCTTGCGAAGGTGTCGAGCCAATGCTGAGTCGTATGCAGCGTCAGAATCGCCTCCATGTCACGCACCAGTTGCGCGCGATTAGCATTGCGATCCTTCATCTCAAGATATTCTGGGCGGAACGCCATGTCGGCAGCGCCCATGGCGTCACAAAGCTTGCGCCATTGCCCGTCGTTGCCCGCGCCTACGATCATGTAGCCGTCGCCGGTTTTGAATGATTGGTACGGTGCGAGGTTGACATGGGCGTTGCCCACTCGCTTTGGCACCTTTCCGGTAATGAAATAGGTAGCGATCTGGTTGGCGCCAAACTGCACGATGGAATCGAGCAGTGCAATGTCAATGTGCTGGCCCTTTCCGGTCGTGTGGCGCGCTTCAATGGCCGCCAGGATGGCGATGGTCGCGTTGAGCCCTGAGAGCACGTCTGTCACCGCGATGACAACCTTTACCGGGCCGCCGCCAGGTCCACCGTCCTCCACGTCCGCGTGACCGTTGATCGCCATCAGTCCGCCCTCAGCCTGACACAACAAGTCGTAGCCAGGTCGCTGGGCGTACGGGCCATCCTGTCCGTAAGCCGTGATTGAGCAATAGACGAGCTTCGGATTGATTTTTGAGAGCGAAGCGTAGTCGAGGCCGTAACGCTTCAGATCGCCGAATTTGTAGTTTTCTACCAGGATGTCGCACTTGGCCGCGAGCTCGCGCAGCAGCGCCTGGCCTTCGGGTTTCGAAATATCCACCGTCAGCGAGCGCTTGTTGCGATTGCAGCTGGAGAAGTACGCGGAGTCAGTGGTGTCATTGCCCTCGGCGTCACTGAGCCACGCTGGCCCCCAAGCACGCGTGTCGTCCCCGGTATCCGGTCGTTCAACCTTGATAACGTCCGCACCCAGATCACCCAACGTTTGTGTGCACCACGGGCCCGCGAGCACGCGGGTAAGGTCGAGGACGCGAAGGTGAGCTAATGGGCCAGTCATAATTGAGTCAAGTCAAGGCAATAGCGCAATTATGAGTTACTACAAACATCACGTTTTTTTCTGCACCAACGAACGCGACGACGGACGAGCGTCGTGCGGCGAGCGCTGCGCCAGCGATCTGCGCGATTACGCCAAGAAAAAGTGCAAATCGCTCGGACTGACGGGTCAGGGCAAAGTGCGCGTGAACAATGCCGGCTGCCTTGATCGCTGTGAGGAAGGACCGGTCATCGTGGTTTATCCCGAAGAGATTTGGTATCACTACGAGACTGAGGCCGATGTCGATGAAATCGTCAAAGAGCATTTGCAGGCGGGGCGAGTAGTGGAGCGGCTGCGCATTTAGCAAGCATCAAACCCGGGACGACTACTGCCCTCGCTGCAACTACTTCAGCGCATTCAAGATCATCTCGGCGCATTCCGCACGACAAATAATCCTGCCCTCGTGCAGCACGACATCGCGCTGATTAAACACAATCGCTGCGCCCTGCAAGTCGGACACGTGTAGCCCGTGTGCCTGCGCCACGCCAATCGGCGCGGCGGCATCCCACTCATTGAGACCGCCTTCATGCACGTACGCGAGCGCCTCTCCGCGCACCACCGCGAGCGCCTTCACACCCGCCGAACCCATCGGCGTGAGGGTTGCGTTGAGCGCGTGGGCAAGGGCCTGTGCCTTCGCGGGCGGACGGCTACGACTGACCACGATGACTCGCTTTGATAACGCAGGTGTTGGTCGTTGTTCTGAGGAAAAAACTTCATCGCGCGACGGCTGGGCAACGGCTGCGGCAATGACCACGCCCTGATCCACCAGAGCCACATGCACCGCCCAGTCATCGCGCTGCTCGCGATATTCACGCGTGCCATCGAGCGGGTCGATGATCCACAATCGTGCCGCGCTCAAACGCTGTCGATCATCGTGCGATTCCTCAGACAGCACGGCATCATCTGGGCGATGCGCGGCAAGTTCGCGCAGCAGGAGAGCGTTCGCTTGCGCGTCCCCCGCGTCGCCAAGCGCACGCGCCTGCAATCCCGACGTCCGTTGCAGCGCGTGAAGCAATTCGCCCGTCTCGCGCGCCAGACGTACCGCAAGATCCAGGTCAGTTGCTAACACTCAGGCTCACGCAACAGCTTTTCGCTGAAACGACCATTTTGTAGGGGCTATTTGCCTAAAACACATAAACTCGACTTTAAAGCAATTGGACGGGTAGCCCCGGTGAAATATAGCGTTTTGGAAGAAGCTGTCGGAAAACCACCCTCAATTAAAGCCCCAAAATCTGCTTGCGTTCTTCTTTCGTGGGACGCAGCCCTTCGCGCTCATACGCGTCAAAGATCGCGTCAACGATTTCCTGCGGATCGTCCATG
>JBDSYI010000227.1:0-2377 GCA_039925745.1 Casimicrobium sp.
ACACCGCCGAACCTGTCGCCACCCTTACAATCGCGAATTCAAGATAATTACGGTTCACGAGACCGGTTAATACCATGACAGTTTGGCCTCTCCCTCAGCACCTAACGGCGCACCTGAGGCGAGTGCTTTCGACCTGCCTGATCGGCGGCGTTGTAGTGGGCACTTTTGCAACCCTTGGCAGCCTCGGCGGATGTGGCGATTCGTCGCAACCGGCGGCGACCGCGTCGAACGCGAATGCGAATGCGGTCTCACCAGTGGCCTCGCCTGACGGAAAAAAAGTGGTGCGGCTGAATTTCCCCGTGGCTGAATCTGGCTTTGACCCGGCCACTGCGCATGATCTTTATTCGAGCATCGTCATTGACGGTATCTTCGACACCGTTCTGACCTACGACTATCTGGCGCAGCCGGCGAAGCTGGTGCCGAAGATTGCCAGCGAAATGCCGACCGTCGAGGATGGCGGGAAGCGCTGGACGATCAAGCTGAAAAAGGGCGTCTACTTCTCGCCGGATCCCGTATTCGGCGGCAAAAAGCGCGAACTGACGGCAAACGACGTCGCTTATTCGATCAAACGGCACTACGACGATTCAATCAAGCCGGTTTGGCGATTTCTGACCGACGGCAAAATCGTTGGTCTAAACGACTGGTATGAAAAGAGCAAAAAGGGCGATGGTCTGGCGTGGGATGCGCCGGTTGAAGGTCTGGAAATCGTCGATCCCTACACGCTCAAAGTGTCGCTGACCAAGCCGGACTACAACTTTAGCTATGTGCTGGCGCACCCGGCGATGGGCATTGTTGCGCGCGAGGTGGTGGAAAAGTACCCTAACGACGTGCAGAGCCACCCGGTGGGATCCAGCGCCTACTACTTGAAAGAATGGACGCGCGGGCAAAAAATTGTTCTCGAGAAAAATCCCAATTGGCGCGGTGGTACCTGGGATTTCAAACCCTCCGGCAAAGATCCGTACGACGACGTCATAGTAAAAGCCATGCAGGGCAAGTCGCTGCCGCAGATTGATCGCGTCGAGATATACATCATTGAAGAGGCGCAGACGCGCTGGCTCGCGTTTAAAAACAAGCAACTCGATGTGCTCAACATGCCAGAGTCGTTCATCAAGCAGGCCTTGCCCGGCGGCAAAGTGGCTCCTGATCTGGCGGCAGAGGGCGTTCGCGTTCAGCGGCTGCTCGACGCTGAATACACCTACACCTATTTCCAGTGGAATGACCCGGTCTGGGGAGGCCCGGAGCCGTACAAAGTGGCGCTGCGTCGTGCCGCCGCCATGGCGATCAATCGCGAGGAAGAAATTGACGTGATTCGCAAGGGCAACGCCGTGCGGGCAGAATTTTTGGTGCCGGCGGGCGTCGCTGGACACAAGGCGGATTTCGCGTCAAACATCAGTTACAACCCGGCGCTAGCCAACGCTTTGCTCGATAAATTTGGCTATAAAAAAGGCGCGGATGGTTTCCGCAACACACCTGACGGAAAGCCGTTTGTATTCAAGTACACATCAACGCCAGTCGCCGTGGAGCGCGAGTTTGATGAGCTTTACAAGAAAAATATGGACGTGATCGGCATTCGATACGAATCGGAGAAAGAGAAATTCGCTGATTCGATCAAACGCGAAAAGCGTTGCCAGATTTCGATTCGTGGTGCAGCCTGGATTGCCGACTATCCCGATGGCGACAACTTCATGCAGTTGCTCTACAGCAAAAACATTGGCGAATCCAATAACGGCTGTTACAAGAGCGCCGTATTCGACCAACTCTACCAACAATCGGCGCTGCTGCCCGATGGCCCGGAACGCGACAAACTCTACCTTGAAATGCAGAAGCAGTTTGAGGCGGACACGCCTTGGGCGCTCGGTGTGACGCGTTATCGTAACCAGATGATTTACCCATGGGTCATAGGGTATAAAAAGCATCCCGTGCTGCTTGCGGATTACCTCTACTTTGACGTCAATATGGCTAATTCTGGAAAGGGCAAATAAGCCATGATGGCGTATATCGTAAGGCGTTTATGGCAAATTTTGCCAACGATGGCGGGCGTGATTCTGCTGATTTTTTTCCTGTTCAACGTGGTCGGCGGCGACCCGGCTTATCTGCTCGCGGGCAAGATTTCAAACCCTGAACAAATCGCGAACATTCGCAAACAGTTGGGAATTGATGAGCCGTACTGGGTGCAGCTCTGGATATTCGTCAAGCAGGTGGTGACGTTTGACTTTGGCTCAAGCTGGAGCACCAACGAGGTGGTGTCGAACATCTTTGCCACGCGCCTGCCTGCGTCGCTCATGATCGGTATCCCGCTGCTCGCGCTCGACACCGTGATTACCGTCGCGATCGCGCTTGGCGTGGCCTATGTGCGTGGGTCGTTCACCGATCGCGC
>JBDSYI010000228.1:0-16554 GCA_039925745.1 Casimicrobium sp.
GCGATCCAGCGAAGCTGAGTAGGAATCGCGATGGCAGACTGCCCACCTAAGGGCGCGATCTCGGGCGTGAGTCCCGGCTCCCCGTTTGGGAAAGCTGGCAAAGCCGAGGCCCTGCTTACTCGCCAAGCCAAGCTCACCAAAAGCAGCACGAATACCGCAAACAACGCCGACCAGCCGATCGCCTGCATCCGCGTGCCCACAAACGGCTCAATCACCACCGGATAAGCAACGAGCGCCATCAACGACGCCGCATTCGACAGGGCAAACAACCGATAAGGATCTCGACCCGGATGCAGTCGCGCAAAGTAACTTTGAATCAGCGGGCTCGTCGTCGACAGCAACACATAAGGCAGCCCAATCGTCACCGCCAGCAACATCAAAATTCGCGATATCGGCTCTTCTCCGCCCACCGGCTTCCAGCTCTCTGGCGCCAGAATCGGCAGCACGAGAAGCGCGAGCAAAGCCACGGCGATATGCAGCATCGGCTGCCGCTTCGTACCCAGCGCACGCGGCGTGACGTCCGAGTAGGCGTAGCCCAGCAACAGCGCGCCCTGAAAGAACAACATGCAGGTCGTCCACACCGCAGAGCTACCGCCAAACCACGGCAGAATTTGCTTGGCGATGAGCGGTTGTACGAGAAAAAGCAGGAAAGCTGAGAGCGCTACAACCGCGTAGAAGTGCATGGGAAAGGTTGGGGGAAACGTCAGCGGGAATTATCCCATTGGACTTGTGCCGCTGATTTTGGGAGCCGCAGAAACGACAAAGCCCCTCTCGGGGCCTTGTCAAACGATCAGAGCTGACAGCTTAGCGGCGCTCTTGCAGCGCTTTGATGCGATCTTCCATCGGTGGGTGCGTTGAGAACAGCGCAGACCAGCCCGGCCGGTCGTTGATGCCCATGGCCTTCACGCTCGCCGGTAGTTCACCGGGATCAAGACCACCTAAACGTGCCAGCGCGTTAACCATCGGCTTGCTGGTGCCCATGAGTTCAGCGGAGCCTGCATCAGCGCGGAATTCACGTTGGCGGGAGAACCACGACACGATGATGTGCGCGACGACGCCCAGCACCATGTCAAGCACAAACACGGTAATCATGTAGCCGACCCCGGTGCCGGAGCGCTCGTTTTTGAGGATGACTTTATCGACGAAATAACCGATCACGCGCGAGAAGAAAATCACGAACGTGTTCATCACGCCCTGCATCAGCGCCATGGTGACCATATCGCCGTTGGTAACGTGGGCGATTTCGTGACCGATCACCGCCTCAACCTCTTCACGGTTCATGCTTTGCAACAGGCCCGAGGACACGGCGACCAGCGCGGAATTTTTGAACGCACCGGTGGCAAACGCGTTGGCTTCGCCCTCATAAATCGCAACTTCAGGCATGCCGATTTTGGCTTTGTCCGCAAATTTGCGGACCGTTGTGACGATCCATTGATGCGTTGGATCCGGCGAATCATTGATGATGGTCAAACCCATCGTCCACTTCGCCATCGGCTTGCTGATCAAAAGCGAAAAAATCGCGCCTGTGAAGCCAACGACCAACGCGAAACCAAGCAAGGCCGTCAGGTTGAGCCCGCCAGGTCCGACAAAGCGGTTAAGTCCAAAAATGCTTGAGACCAGACCCAGCACCGCGACAACCGCGACGTTGGTCAGTACAAACAGAAGAATTCGTTTCATTACGGGTTTTTCCTTTGATAACACTCTTTGTGCGAGTGGCAACTCGGTCAAACAACCGAGGCGTGACTGCGAATGTGTGAACGATACAACGAAGTTCAAGGGCTCAAGCGAGAAGCAAATTTTCATCGCGTCTGTTCCGGGGACAGCTTTTGTCGATTAGCGCTTCTGTACAGGGGCTATACCTTCAAAATAGCGAAAGTCGATATGCGGTATTTTTCATTCCAGCATTGCGCCATCCCTCGTATGACAAGGCTTCTACTCGCGAAACGTAAAAAGCTGTTTCGAAAAATTCCCTCCGCACCAGTCAATTGGCGTGGAGATCCGTCTCTCCACAGCCAACGTGAAAAAGTGCACGAATTTCTTCACACTCGTCTTTCGGCTCAATCCGTGCAAGGGAGATGCTTGGTTACAGCAGTTTGCAGCCCTTCCATGCACCCGTTGCCTTCATCTCTTGTATCGCCGCATGGCACTGCGCAATTACAGTCGAGGTGGCTGGCGAGACCGGCAGCGTGGTGCTCGTACACAGATAAACATCGCGTCCAAAACCTCCTTCGATGGCGTTCATATCAACCAGTTGATTGCAGATTTCCTCGTGCGCCGCCGAATACGGCAAAACGGTGGACGCAAGGCCAGCGCGCACAGCAGGGATCAGAATCGCTGAAGTGCTGGCTTCGCCGAACAGATTAAAGCTCAGATTCGCTTTAAGGAACGCGTGCTCCAGCCGGGAGCGCAATGTGTTGGGCATGCTGGGGAGGATGAGCGGCATCTCGGCGATTTTGCGTAGCGAGACCGTCTTGGTCGGTGCGAACGTGCCGCGCCCAGTCATCAGATACAACTCCTCGCGAAACAGCGGTACGAAATGCATGTCGTTCGGCTTTTGCGGGTCGGGCACCAGCGAGAAATCTACTCGCCCGTGCGCCACCAGTGAGGTCAGGTCAGCGCTCGGTACGTCGACGATTTCAAGCGTGATCGCCGGGTAACGTTCCTTGACGAGGCGCATTAGACGAAGCGCCAGCAGCTTGGCGGTCGAAGACGGCATGCCCAGTGAGACGTTGCCAGTCACTTCGCCGTCTTTTTTTGAAAGCAGGATGCGGGTGTTGTCCACTTGACGCAGGATAGTCTTGGCATGTCGATACAGCAGATTGCCTTTCGCTGTCGCCTGAATCCCGCGCGAGCTGCGGTTCAGCAATTCGACGCCCAACTCCTCTTCGAGCAACGTGACCTGCTGACTTAAGGCAGGCTGCGCAATGTGCAGACCTTCGGCAGCACGCGTCATGTTCTGTGCTTCCACGATTTTGACGAAATAGTTCAGTTGTTTGAGGTTCACGCTTTCCTCCCGTGTTCAAGGCAGATGCAGTTGGACGCTGGTTCACCGCCAGATCATAAGAAAATCTTATGTAGCAGTCAATAAACAGTATTTCCTTTCACTGCAATCCCTCCATAGAATTCGTGCAAAGACACTAGAACAGAGCTATAGGAGACGAACTGTGATGCAGTTACCGCTTTCGGGCATCAAAGTACTCGACCTTACACGAGCACTGTCTGGGCCGTTTTGCTCGATGATCCTCGCCGATCTTGGCGCAGAAGTCATCAAGGTTGAGCCGACGCCGAATGGCGAGATGGTTCGACAGTGGGGCCCGTTCGACCAAGATATAAGTGTTTATTATCTTAGTGCTAACCGCAACAAAAAAGGCATCGGCATCGACTTCCGTCAGCCCGAAGGTCTGGCGCTGATCAAGGAACTCGCGCTGAAGTCGGACGTCGTGGTCGAAAACTTCAAGGTTGGCACCATGGAGGCGATGGGTCTCGGCTATGAAGAACTGCGCGCAATCCGTCCCGAACTGATCTTCGCCTCAATCTCCGGCTTCGGCAGCACCGGCCCCGCGCGTGACTGGCCCGGCTTTGACCAGATTGCACAAGGCTATTCTGGCTTCATGAGCCTGACCGGCGCCCCCGAATTCGGTCCGACCCGGGTCGGCACAGCGATTGGCGACCTGACCGCTGGAATGTGGGTCGCGATGGGGGTGTTGGCTGCGTACATCGAGCGCCAGAAGAGCGGCATCGGCCAGCACGTTGAAACTTCGCTGCTAGCCAGCCTGCTCGGCCTGCTCAGCGTTCAGGGCCAGCGCTACCTGAGCGTCGGCGAGATTCCTCAGCCAAGCGGCAACGTGCACCCGGTCATCGCGCCCTACGGCACCTTCGATACCGCCGATGGCCCGCTCAATCTGGCGCCCGCAACGCAAGGCATGTGGCTACGCCTGTGCGAGGTGCTGGAGTTGCCGCTGCTTGCTTCCGATCCGCGCTTCCTCACGAACGCCGAGCGCATGCAAAACCGGTTGGCACTGAAGGAATTGCTGGAAGGCAGTCTGCGCCAGAAAACCCGCATGGAATGGACCGCGCTGATGATCAAGGCTGGAATTCCGGCTGGGCCGATCAATACGTTGGAGGATGTTTTCGCTGACCCTCAGGTAATCGCCTGTAAGTTGGTGGAAACGGTCGAGCATCCGGTTCTGGGTGCATTGAGGCAAGTCGCTTTGCCGATCAAGATGCAGTCCACTGCACAAGGCTCGGTGCGCAGCGCGCCGCCGCTATTTGGTCAGCATACAGAAGAAGTGCTGGCCGGATACGGACTTGCGCCGGAAGCGATACAGCAATTGCTGATGAAAAAAGTGGTTTACCAGAGTAGTTGAACGCCGCGCTCTGCGACGACGGACAACCTGCCCAATCGTTGCACCCGCGATATCGATAACGTAAACGGAGATAAATATGAAACTCAAGTATCTAGTAGCACTGGCAACTGCAGCCCTGACTTTGGCCAGCGCGCACGCCGACATACTGAAACTGACGCATCAATGGCCGCAGGGCGATGGCCGCGACAAGGGCGCACGGCGCTTTGTCGACGAAGTGGTGAAGCACGATCCATCACTGAAATTCCGCATTTACCCAGGCGCTTCACTGATCAGCAACCCGCTGAAGCAGATTGATGCGCTGGCCAGCGGCTCGATCGATTTGTCGATTTTTCCGCTCATCTACGCTGTCGGCAAAGCGCCAGAGTTTTCCATCACCATCCTGCCCGGCGCGATCAACAGCGTAAAGGACGCTATGCGCTTCAAGGGTACAGACTATGAAAAGCGACTGCAGGCGGTGGCCGAGAAGCAGGGTTTCCGAATCCTGACATGGTGGTGGACCGAAGGCGGCATTGCCGACCGCGTGCGTCCGATCACTACGCCCGATACGGTAAAGGGCCTGAAGTTCCGCGGTGCCGACCGTACTCTGGACACGATGTTGAAACAGGCGGGCGCTTCAGTCTTCGCGATGCCTTCGACCGAGCTATACAACGCGATGCAGACTGGCGTGTTAGATGGCCTGATGACTTCATACGAAACCTTCGTCAGCATGCGACTGTATGAACAGGTCAAATACGCAACATTAGGCGGCGATTACACGATCTTCGTTGTGTTCCAGCCGCTTGTGATGTCGACCAAGGCCTGGAATGCTTTGACACCTGCGCAAAAGAAGATATTCGAAGCGGCAGCTGACGCCACTCAGGCCGACTTCAACGCCGAGCAAGAGAAGCTCAAGGCAGACGTGGTTTCGAAGTTCAAGGCAGCCAAGGTCGACGTGCATCAAATGACCCAGGCCGAGTACAAGCAGTGGCTGGATTTGGCCAAGAAAACAGCGTGGCCCGACTACGCCAGCATCAGCCCGGAAGCCAAGGGCCTGTTGGACGCGGTGGAAAAGCTCAGCAAATAGAGCGCTGCCAACACGGGGGTGGACCACGACGGTCTACCCCAAGCAAAATTCATAGGAGGCAACAATGCGTTTTTTTGATCGCTGGGTAACCCGTGCCAGCACTGCAATGGCGGCTGTAGCGGCGCTATTGCTGCTGGCGGCAACCCTGATCATCACCTTGATGGTGGTCAAGCGCGCTATTGGCCTCCAGAATTCGTGGGAGCTGGAAATTTCGATCGAACTGATGATCGGCGCGATTTTCCTGGCTTCGCCATATACGTTAGCCACCGGCGGTCATGTCAAGATGGACCTGCTAGACGCGATCCTTCCAGCGCGCGCCAAGCACGCGCTGGCACTCGTGGCTTTGACCATCGGCTGCCTCATTTGCCTCTATCTCGGCTGGGAAGGGCTGCGCATGGCGCGTCACGCGTTCGTGACTGGTGAACGGGCGCTTGGCATCTGGCAGCCGTTGGCGTGGCCGAAGTACGCCACCATTCCGATCGGTATGTTCATGACGGCGCTGCAGTATGCGAGCGGCTTAATCAAAGAATATGACGGGCGCGGCAACTCCCACAACGAGCATCCGAAGGAGACAGCAGCATGACGGAACTTCAAATTGGCGCACTGCTTTTCGCGGTGACGTTTGCGGTACTGTTTTCTGGCATCCCGATCGCATTTGGTTTGATCCTGGTGTCGATTGGCTTCCTCTACATCTTCGGCGACGCCGGTGGCTTGTCGGCGATTCCCAATACCTTTGTCGGTGAGCTGTCGAACTTCGCCTTGCTGACGATTCCACTGTTCGTGCTGCTGGGCTCTACCATCGGTGCGTCACGCGCTGGCAAGGATCTCTACGATTCGCTGCATCGCTGGATGTACCGAATTCCCGGTGGCCTGGTCATCGCCAATATTTTTGGCTGCGGCGTATTTGCCGCGATGTGCGGATCCAGTCCTGCCACCGCCGCAGCGATCGGCCGCGTCGGCATTCCGGAGATGATCCGGCACAACGTGCCGCCACGATTGGCGACGGGTGCAATTGCTGCCGGTGGCACGCTCGGTATCTTGATCCCGCCATCGCTGACGTTCATCATTTACGGCATCGTGACGCACACCTCGATTGCTCGCCTGTTCCTGGCTGGCGTGGTACCTGGCATCATGCTGGTGCTGATCTTCGCAGCCTATGCCTGGGCTAGTAGCCACCGTCATTTGAAGAACAATCCGCGGCAGATCATTGAAAGCTATACGCTCAGCGAAAAAATGTCGGGCCTGATCCGGGTCCTGCCGTTTTTAGCCATCATCATCTCGGTCACCGTGGTGATGTACGGCGGCTTCGCGACGCCGTCAGAGGTTGCAGCGATCGCAGCTTTTTTGGCGCTGGTCATGGTGGTCGTGGTGTATCGAACCTGGCGCATCAGCGAACTTTGGCTGATCATGCGCGAGGCGGTGCGTGAGTCCTGCATGATCTTGATGATCGTCGCGGGCGCTGCGGTGTACGCCTACATGATGTCCTATCTCTACATCACTCAAAGCCTGGCCGAATGGATGTTCGGCTGGGGTCTCGGCAACTGGCAGTTGATCCTGATCCTGAACGTGTTCCTGCTGATCGCCGGATTCTTTTTGCCAGCGGTGTCGATCATTTTGATGAGCATGCCGGTGATCTTGCCGGTGCTGGTAAACAGCCACATCGATCTGGTCTGGTTCGCCGTGATGATGACGATCAATCTTGAAATCGGCCTGATCCATCCTCCGCTGGGCCTGAATCTGTTCGTGATTCGTGGCGTCGCGCCCGACGTGCCGCTGCGCGACATCATGATGGGCGCGTTGCCTTTCGTCGGCATCATGCTGCTCTTCATCGTTGTCCTGGCGGTGTTTCCTGGCATCGCCACCTGGCTGCCAAATGCCCTGATGGGGCCGGCGACCTAGTCCGCCGAGCACAGATTTAACCCACGCAGAAAGAAATCCATGTCCGATCGGATGGAAGATCAAGCCCCCAGCCTGGCAATCGACGGCGCGGTGGCGACGCTGACGCTCTGCAAGCCTGGCCAGCACAACCGCATCGCGCCGGAGGATTCCGACGTGATCCGGCAGCACTTGACGCAACTGGAAACCACGCCCGGCCTGCGTCTGCTGATCATTACCGGCAGTGGCAACAAAACCTTCAGTTCCGGATATACGCTGGGCGCGATCAAGGATCAGCTAGACAGTCGTTTCGAAGACATGCTCGATCACATCGAACGCTTCCCGCTGCCGACCCTGTGCGCGCTGAACGGTAGCGTCTATGGTGGCGCCACCGACCTGGCGCTGTGCTGTGACTTCCGCATCGGCGTGCACGGCTCTCGCATGCTGATGCCGGCGTCACGTATCGGACTGCATTACTACCCCGGCGGCATCCGGCGCTATGTCACAGTGCTGGGGTTGGCGGCGGCCAAAAAATTATTCCTTACTGCGCAGCCGATCGGTGATCAGGAAATGTTGCGCATCGGATTTTTAAACGAACTGGTCGCATCAAGCGAACTGCCCACCGTCGTTCGCGCTTATACCGAAAGCATTCTGGCGTGCGAAGCAAACGTCCTCAGCACCATGAAAGCAGACCTAATGGCGGAAGCCGCAGGCGTTGCGGACGCAGAAGTACTGCGCCGACATTACACCGAGTCACTGAAGTCGCCGGAATTGGCGGCCCGACTGGAAGTCATGGCAGAAAGCCGTCGCCGCTAAAAATTCAGAGTTCCGTAGGCATTTCCCGCAGGTCCGTCTCGAACGCACCAAAATGACACGGAAAACTGAGGAAAGCCCACTGATTGGAGGGGTTTTCGAGAAAACGCAGTGGCGAATCAGGTACGGAGCGCCGATAAGTCTGTCGCAAGTTGCTCCAATTTCTTGAAATACTCGTATGTTTTTCGTCTGGGATTGCCCAATGGCGAGGCTTTTGGCATAATTATGGGCTTCGCTGGATTCGCCAGCACACGCCGCTTGCCAACAATCAAAATGATTGGGCGAGCGGAAATAACCCTTCACGTATCCCGGCCACATTTTTTGTCACTGGGGCGCCGTGAAAATAACAGGATCGCCAGAGCCATGAAAACAGGAATTCACCCCGAATATCGCGACGTCGTTTTTCACGACACCGCCGCCAACGAGAAGTGGATCACCCGCTCAACGTTGCACACAAGCCGCAAAATCACCATGGACGATGGCAAGGAATATCCTTTGGTGATCCTTGAGATCTCCAGCATGTCGCACCCGTTCTACACCGGCAAGCAACAGCGTATTCTCGACACGGCCGGCCGCGTTGAGCGCTTCAACAAGAAATACGCCAAAAAAGAAGCCGCGTAAGCCAGCGCTGACGGGCCAACAAACGAGGCAGCCGCGTGCTGCCTTTTTTGTTTTTACGAGCTAGCTGGTTGCGAAGGCGGATCGAACGCCGCATCATCGGCACAGCCAAATTTGCCAGCTCACAGCGCCGCCGCCACTCGACACTAAAAATGCAACCTCGCATCAATCATCAACCGACCGATCGCAACAAGGCACGATGGAAGTCGGTTGCCCTGTTCGCGCTGATTGGATTCTGGTTGCTGTCGGGCATTGTGGGGCGCGATCCGTGGAAGCCAGAGCCAATTTACATCGGCATCCTGCAGTCGCTGCTTCAGGAGTTTGCGACGGGCGGTCGTGACTGGTGGACGCCAAGTGTCGCCGGGGTCGCACAAGATTCCGAGTTCATCTTCATTCATTGGCTTAACGCGCCTGTCGTGATGTTGGCCAAACTCTTGTTGCCACTGCACGAGGCAGCCCGTGTCACCTCAGTCCTGTGGGCCGGGATTGGCATCGCGTCACTCGCGCTGGCGGCGCGTCGCTGGAGCGGCGGGCACATATCATTTCTCGCCGCGATCATCACCATTGGCTGCATCGGTCTCTACGATCTGGCCCACAAATACACGCCCGACGTCGCCGTGTTTGCCGCGCTCGCCATCGCTATATATGGCACGGCAGAACTAGCCAACTCTCAGCGTCGTGCAACTGCGCTATTCACAGTAGCCGTCGTCGTGAGTTTCGCAGCGCGCGGTGTAATGGGTTATGTGTTGGTCGCGTTGCCGATCATCATTCTGTGTTTCGCGCCGGTTTACTCGATGTATCGTGTGGCGCTGATCCGCGCGCTCATTTTTGCCACCGTTATTTGCGCGTTCTGGATCGTCGCATTTTCGTTGCGCGACGCAACCGGTTTTGAAGCTTGGCTAGATGCTGATTTTGGTCTCAATATTGATGACCATGACCGTTTTGGCCCGACGTTTTATCTCGGCACGTTATTGTGGTTCGCATGGCCCGCGTGGCCGATCGCGATCTGGCTCATCACACTTCGCGCTCGTGGATTTGCGGGCGGCTGGCAACGTGGAGAAGTGGTCGCGCCGGTCGTATTTTTCGTCAGTGGTCTCCTGACCATTTCGATATTCACTGACCCACGAGCCAATCACACGATTGCGCTCTTGCCGCCGCTCGTCATCCTCGCAGCTTTCGGCGTTGATACGCTCAAGCGCACCTGGTACGCGTTGATCGACTGGTTTGGCATCCTGGTGCTTGGATTGACGGCAATCGCCGTGGTGTTGGCGGCTGGAGCAATTTATTTTGGCTGGCCACCGATGATTTCGCAGTGGCTAAAGGGCTACGTGCCGGGGTTCACCGGCACCCTGCCGTGGCTCGGTTATGGCGTAGCGATGGTTGCGTTCGTCATTTGGGTCGCGCTCATTCAACCGGCGCATCAACACGCCCGTCGCGCCCTGATTAACTGGGCTGGCTGCGTGACGTTTCTGTGGGTAGTAGCGCAGGCGCTATTGTTAGCGCCAGCCAATCACATCAACACCTACAAGGGCGTTTTCACCGAATTGTCTAAAGCCTGGCCGACCGACGGCTGCGTAAATTCAATCGAGCTATCCACCTCCCAAGCCGCCATGCTTGAATATCAAGCAAACCGCCTCACAATACCGATTGATGCCGCCGTAGAAGCGCAATGTCCCTTTGTGCTGCTGCAACGCTATCGCGACCAGCCCATTCCGCTGCCCGACCCAGAGTACAAGCTCCGTTTTCGGGGCAGCCGTCCGGGAGATAATTACGAGGCGTTTGAACTGTACGAAAAGTCCACCGCCAGCGCAGATACCCATTCCGCAATACCCGTTACCGAAAAGGCCCAAACGCCATGAAATTTGTTGATGAAGCTTTTATTGACGTAGTCGCCGGTGACGGCGGTAACGGTATGGCCTCCTTCCGCCGTGAAAAATGCATCCCGCGCGGTGGTCCGGACGGTGGCGATGGCGGACGTGGCGGCAGCGTTTACGCCGTGGCTGATGAAAATATCAACACGCTGATCGACTACCGGTTTGCGCGTATCCACCGTGCCGAAAAAGGCGGTAACGGCAGCGGCGCTGACTGCTACGGTCGCGGCTCCGAGGATGTGATTTTGAAGATGCCCGTCGGTACCATCATCACCGACGCCGAAACTGGCATCCAGATTGCCGATTTGTCGAAACACGGCGCGCGCGAAATGATCGCTAAAGGCGGCGCCGGTGGCCTCGGCAACTTGCACTTCAAATCGAGTACGAACCGCGCGCCGCGTCAGAAGACGATGGGCGAAGAAGGTGAAAGTCGCCGTGTGCAACTTGAGCTTAAAGTACTGGCCGATGTCGGGTTACTTGGCTATCCCAACGCAGGCAAATCTACGTTGGTGCGCGCCGTCAGTGCGGCGAAACCGAAAGTCGCCGATTACCCGTTCACAACACTCGCGCCAAGCCTCGGCGTCGTGCGCATCGATCACGGTCGTGCATTCGTCATTGCCGATATTCCTGGCCTGATTGAAGGTGCGTCGGAAGGCGCGGGCCTTGGCCACCAGTTTTTGCGCCATTTGCAGCGCACCAAACTCATTCTGCATCTGGTCGACATCGCCCCGTACGATCCCGAAGCTGATCCGGTCAAAGAAGCCAAGGCGCTAGCGGCTGAGCTTAAAAAGTACGACACGCAACTATTCAAAAAGCCACGCTGGCTGGTGTTCAACAAGCTTGATCTCGTCGATGCCAAAGAGGGCGACACCCGCATCAAAGACGCGCTCAAGCGTCTGCGCTGGACCAAGCCGTGGTTCGCGATCAGCGGCATGCACTCGACCGGCACGCAAAACCTGGTTCGAGCGATTGGTGAGCATCTAGCCACCGTCGCCGCGGAACTCGCAGCCAAAGAAGCCGCGAAAAAACCTAAAGTTGCTGCCCAAAGTGCTGCGCTTGCCCCAGTGATGGGAATTAACACGCCGTCGGGTCAGGCGACTGAACAAGCGCAAGCCCGTCGTGAAGCCCGCCGCATCGCCGACGCCTCCGTTCTGGCGTGACCCGAGCACGCCTCGCTGCGACCAAACGCCTCGTTGCCAAAGTAGGCAGCGCGCTCGTTACTAACGGCGGCGCCGGTATCGACCGCAGCGCCATCACGCGCTGGGCGGCCGATATCGCGGCGCTGCGCGCGAGCGGCATTCAGGTCATCGTTGTGTCGTCCGGGGCGGTAGCTGAGGGCATGGCGCGGCTAGGCTGGCGCGAGCGTCCAAAGGCGATGTCGGAGCTACAAGCCGCCGCCGCTGTCGGGCAAATGGGCCTGGTCAACGTGTATGAACAAGCGTTCGCCGCGCACGGACTGCACACGGCTCAAGTGCTGCTCACCCATGAGGATTTGGCGGATCGCAAACGCTATCTCAACGCGCGCTCAACGCTGCTCGCGCTGTTGAAGCACAACGTCATCCCGATCATCAACGAGAACGACACCGTCACCACCGACGAGATTCGCTTTGGTGACAACGACACGCTGGGCGCGTTGGTGGCCAATCTCGTTGACGCCCAAACTCTGGTGCTGCTGACCGATCAACGTGGACTCTACACCGCAGATCCGCGCCGAGACGCAGCTGCCCAATTTATCAGCGAAGGCCGTGCCGACGACCCGCAATTTGAGGCGATGGCGGGTGGCGTCGGGACTACCATTTCGCGTGGCGGCATGCTTACTAAAATTCTCGCGGCACGTCGTGCCGCCAACACCGGCATTCACACGGTCATCGCTAGCGGTCACGAGCAAAACGTGCTGCAACGCGTGCTCGGCGGTGAGTCTCTCGGCACCCTGCTCTACGCGTCTGAAGCGAGCCTCGGCAAACGCAAAAGTTGGCTCGCCGATCACTTGCAGTTGCGCGGCAAAGTTACGCTCGATGCGGGCGCGACGAAAGCCTTGCTGCACGGCGGTCGAAGCTTGCTGCCGATTGGTGTGATCGCGGTCGCTGGTGAATTCGAGCGCGGCGAAGTCATCGGCTGCATTGACGAATTGGGCCGGGAGCTCGCGCGTGGCCTCAGCAACTACTCGTCGAGCGAAGCCACCAAGATCATGCGCAAGCCCTCATCTGAGATCGCCTCGGTGCTAGGCTATGTCGATGGCGATGAACTTATTCATCGCGATAACCTCGTAGTGACTGGCGCATAGCCATTCAATTTTTGCCGCATCTTAGACCACCCCGGTGCAATCAGCTTTTGGCTGAAACGACTATTTCATCGGGGCTAGCAGCGTAAAATTATACAGGTCGATATTGAGCGTAAATCGTCCCTACCCCCGATGAGACGGTCGATACAGAGAAAAGTTGTTCCCCAATTTTTAAGTGCTTAAACCCATGCTTTCTTTCTCCACAAAACGTCTGATCGCCGCGTTAATTTCGCTGATTTCCATGGCGTCCTTGGTGTCGTTAGCTACAGCGCAAACCGCTCTGCCCCGCCAGGGCGCACCGGGCTTGAGCGGCGCGATGCCAAGCCTCGCTCCCATCGTCAACCAAACCGCCGCGGGTGTTGTCAATATCTCAACCACCTCACGTGGCAACGACGCCGACAACCCGATGTTTAACGATCCGTTCTTCCGCCGCTTTTTCGGCGCGCCGGATCGACCCCGCGAATCCCAGGCCTCGGGCTCCGGCGTGATTGTCGACGCAGGCAAAGGCTACGTGCTCACCAATAATCACGTCATCAAAGGCGCGACCAAAATTGTCGTAACGCTGCGTGATCGTCGTGAGCTAAACGCAAAACTCATTGGCACCGACCCCGCTACCGATATCGCGCTGTTGCAAATTCCTGCAGAAAAACTAACCGCTGTTCGCGTGGGCGAGTCCGAGGGACTGCAAGTCGGTGACTACGTGCTCGCAATTGGTAACCCGTTCGGCGTCGGGCAAACGGTGACTTCGGGCATCGTCTCAGCGCTCGGGCGAGCGGGCCTCAACATCGAAGGCTTCGAGGACTTCATCCAGACCGACGCATCGATCAATCCCGGTAATTCCGGCGGCGCACTGATCAATTTACGCGGAGAACTCATCGGCATCAACACCGCGATTATTGGCCCCACCGGTGGCAACGTCGGCATCGGCTTTGCCGTGCCCACCAACATGGCGATGCGCGTCATGGATCAGCTTGCACGCTTCGGCGAAGTGAAGCGCGGCGGCATCGGGATCGCCGCCGTGGGCGAAGTAAATCAGGAAATCGCCAGAGAGCACAAGCTGCCTGCCATTGAAGGCGCAGTGATTACCACCGTTATTACGGGAAGTCCGGCGGATAAAGCGGGGCTCAAAAAAGGTGATGTTGTATTGCATGCCAATGGCCGTGCCGTTCGCACCGGTTACGACCTGCGCAATCAGCAGGGCTTGACGCCCATCGGTCAGCCGCTGGAACTGACGGTCATGCGAAGTGGGCAACAGCGCAATGTTCGCATCACCATCGAAACGCCGGCACGCGCGCAGGGACTAAAACCGGAAAAAATCACCGAGTTACCCGGCACTGAACTAGCCGGCATCCCGAAGGAATTGAACCGGCGCGGCGTCTACATTCTGGATGTGAACCCGGCCGGTGAAGCACATCAAATCGGCCTGCGCGACAACGACATTTTGCTGGGCGTCAACGGCGCGTATGTTCAGTCGCCAGAAGATGTGCGGCGCGCGATTCGTGAAGCCAATCGCTTCGTGATATTCAACCTTCTGCGCGGCGATAACCGGATTGATTTGCGTGCGCGTAAGGGTGCGTCGCAAGGCACTTAATCGGTGGTACTGTGGAAGCGGTGCTACCGCGATTTCACCATTCCAAAGCCATCGCGGTAGAACCGCTCCCACCGCTGCCTACCCACGCGCTTCGCGGAAGAAGCCGAGTTTTTCCTGAGCCACACGATCCGAAAAACAAAACAAGACGGAGTCTTCGGTCGCCTGCAATGTGTAGGGCATCCAGCCCGGCACGACTACAACATCTTTCGGCGCCAGCACGAACGACTGCCCGGCAACGTTGAGCGTCGTTGATCCTTCAAGGGCGACAAATATCGCGCTGTCGCTAGAGCGATAAGTCTGCGTTGAAAATCCCTTTGGCAGCAAGCGAATCGTGGTCGCCATCGTAGGCATCGCCCAACCACCATCTACCGGGTTCACGTAGCGCATGACGTAGCCCTGATACGCATCAGGTGCACCCGCGAGGGCGAGTTGTTCCAGTGCTTCACGAGTCCGCGCGTAGGGGTAATTGAATATCGGTGAGTTAAGCGCTTGCGCACGATAGTTCAGCGGCAATAGCCCGCTACCGTAGCGTGCAAGTGAGTCGCCCGTTGGCCGGGTGATTTCCGCTTCTGCCTCGTGATGATCTTCGCGAAACGTGCTGTTGAAATGCGCGAGCATCGGAATGTCCAGGCCGTCCAGCCACACCATCGGCCCCGTCGCCTCGTGGCCGTGGTGATGCCAGGTCCAAGACGGCGTGATGACAAAATCACCCGGCTGCATGATGGTTTTTTCACCATCGACGGCGGTGTATGCGCCATTGCCTTCCAGCACCAGGCGCAACGCCGATTGCGTGTGCCGATGCGCAGGCGCGACCTCCCCCGGCATGATGAGTTGAATCCCCGCGTACAGCGAACTGGTGATTTGCGACGAGCCGCGCAGCGCCGGATTCTCCAGAATCAGCACGCGCCGCTCGGCCTCCTCCGCGCTGATGTGCGACGCCGACTCAAGGACAAATGGTCGCACATCGGCATAGCGCCACTGATGCGGCACGCCGATGGGCGTCGGCGCGGTCGGAACGAGCGATTTCAAGCGCGTCCACAACGGCGCCATATTCTGCGGATCGATGCGCGCATAGAACGCATCGCGCTCCGCCTGATTTGAATGCGCAGATTTCTGTAATGCGTTTTCGATTGCATTCATGATGACGTCCTCATTCGGCCAGACAGGTTTCTTTGCGCCACGCGTAGAGCCATTCGACCGCATCGTAAAAGCGCTCTGGCGTTCGCCCTTTCCACAGATCGTTCCGCACCAACCGCTCAACGTCTTTGGCGTGATAAATACGGCCCATTTCCCTTGTGGACAGCACGACGCGAGCGGTTCGCGCCACGCGCGATCGCTCGTAGTGCGCGAATGCGGCAACAAAATCACCGTCATGCGCTGCCACCGCCTCGCCCAGTGTCACCGCATCTTCCATCGCCATGCACGCGCCCTGCGCGAGGTATTGCAGCATCGGATGAGCGGCGTCGCCGAGCAGCGTCGCACGGCCAAACGACCATTGGCCAATGGGTTCACGGTCAGCGGTGGCCCAGCGCTTCCAGCTTTTAGGCAAATAAATGAGTTGTCGCGCTTCTGTGCAGATACCCGTGAAATAGCTTTCGACTTCAGCCTGACTACCTTCTGTGACGCCCCAGATTTCCTTGTCACGACTGTGAAAGGTAACCACCAGGTTGTACTGCTCGCCGCCGCGCATGGGGTAGTGCACCAGGTGACAGTTGGGTCCGACCCAAATGGTGGCTGCGCTCCAGCGAAGGTTTTCTGGAAAGTCGCTCGCTTCAACCACCGCGCGATACACGACGTGGCCGGACACGCGCACCTGATCACCCACCAGCGCATCGCGCACCGCCGATTTCACGCCATCCGCGCCGATCAATGCCGCCCCGCGATGCGCGTGACCGAGCTGGTCATAGACCGTCACGCTCTCTGAATTTTGTTCGATGCGCGCAACCCTCGTCGACGTCAGGAGTTCAATCTGGGCAGTCGCCTCGACCCCTTCGAGCAGTGACTTGTGCACGTCAGCGCGATGAATCACCGCGTAGGGATTATCAAATCGCTGGCGAAACGCGTCGCCCACGGGA
>JBDSYI010000229.1:0-1740 GCA_039925745.1 Casimicrobium sp.
CTTGGCGAGTAAGCAGGGCCTCGGCTTTGCCAGCTTTCCCAAACGGGGAGCCGGGACTCACGCCCGAGATCGCGCCCTTAGGTGGGCAGTCTGCCATCGCGATTCCTACTCAGCTTCGCTGGATCGCGCTATCCGCTGCGGGCTCCATGCTGCTGCTTGCCGTCTCCAATCACATCACGCAAAACGTGGCCAGCGTTCCGTTGCTCTGGATACTGCCGCTTACGCTTTATCTTCTCACTTTCATTCTCACGTTTGACGGCACCGGGTGGTACAAACGGCGGATTTTTTTCGCACCATTTTTTGTGATAGTGATCGGCATGTGTTACCTGCTGGTGGCAAAGGATTTTCAGTTTGACCTCGTGATCCAGACCAGTTTTTTTTGCATTGGCCTGTTCGTCGTTTGTATGGTGTGTCATGGCGAGCTTGTGCTTTCTAAACCGGCACCAAACAACCTTACGCGCTTCTATCTTCTGGTATCGATAGGTGGTGCGCTCGGTGCATTGGTCGTGAGCGTAGGCGCACCTCTGCTGTTCTCAACGTATGTCGATACGCCGCTGGCTTTGCTGGTGGCGGCGTTGCTGTTTATTCCAGTGGCGCAGGCAACCCATCCGTTTTTGCGATGGGCTGCGGTGGCATTGACCATTGGGGTGGTCGGAACAGGTGCGTGGTTCGTCAAACAGGAGCACAACGACGCGATTGAGGTGACCCGTAATTTTTATGGTGTGCTCAAGGTCAAATCCTACGACGATCCCAGGAACGAGGACTATCTCGTGCGCCTCGTTCATGGTGCGATTCTGCATGGCGAGCAGTTTCCGAGCGAAAAATGGAAGCTGCAACCGACGACCTACTACACGCCCACATCAGGCTTCGGGCGCGCCGTAAATTTAGAACGCGAGCTGTCACCCAAAACCAACAACACGCAGCGCATTGGCATGATTGGCTTGGGTGTTGGCACGGTGGCAGCGTATTGCCGCGAAGGTGACATCTGTCGCATCTACGAAATCAACGCGGAAGTCGAACGCCTTGCCCGCAAACACTTCACCTATCTCTCCGACAGTAAAGGCAAAGTGAGTGTGATTTTGGGTGATGCCAGGTTGTCGCTGGAGCGTGAAGCGAGCAATCAATTCAATGTGCTCGCGGTCGATGCGTTCTCTGGCGATTCGATTCCGATGCATCTGATTACGCAAGAGGCCGTGCGCGCCTTCATGGGGCAGGTTGCTGGCAAGGGCATTCTTGCGTATCACGTGTCCAACCGCTTCCTCAACCTGCCGCCGGTGTTGGCTGAAATCGCGGCAAAGGAACAGCTTGTCGGCACGGTCGTCGACGACCCGGCGCAAAAGGACAACACTTTGCATTCGTCCAGCACCTGGGTGCTACTAGCGAGAAACGCTGAGACGTTGAAAGGGATTGGTGACGCTGGTTCGCCGCTCGCCCGCGTAGCAGGCGCGCCCTTGTGGACCGACGACTTCAACAATCTGTTGTCGGTGATTAAGTGGAAACATTGACGCGCTAGCGCCGTCTTTCCGCGCGCTACCTACCGTGTAGCAATAAATTTGCTGCCGTGAAACAACAATGGCGTGCCCTCATGCGCGGAAGCACGAAGCACTTCGCCGACAAAAAGCTCATGATCACCAATGCGATGTATCGCTATCTTCTTGCAAACAAAATAGGCGAGGGCACCACGAATTAGCGGGGGTTCACCGTTGGTTTCGAGCAGCGCGATGCCAACAAATCGGTCTG
>JBDSYI010000230.1:0-5256 GCA_039925745.1 Casimicrobium sp.
CGCCATCGCACGCTCATTCCAGCGCATCGCTTCTTCGGGTGGATCGACGATGCCCAGCATGTGCGCCGCGTCAATGGCGAGCAACGTGATTTTTTCGCGATCAGCGAGCTGCCAGGCTTCAAAAAAAAGCGGTCGCGCCTTGGCAGGATCGCCTGCTGAGCGCCAGGTTCGACCGCGCTCCAGCAAGTATCGCACTCGCACTGTGGGTCGCGTTTTGTCGTTTAGGCGCTTCTCAATCGTATCGAGCAACGTATGCGCCTTGTTGAACTCACGACGCAGACTGAGTGTCCGCGCGATCTGTGTTTCGACTTCCAGGGCGTCATCGCCGGACTCACTCTTGAGTGCGTCACGAAAACGCATCTCGCTCACGCCGGGTTGGTCGTAATCCCACATTGCATCAATATCGACAGCCATTGCGCCTCCGCTTAAACATCCCATCAGTACGCCGATGGCGATGCGCTTACGAGCTCTGTGGCCCGCCATCGCGTCGCTCCAGCGTTTCAATGTCGCGCAGCTTCGCGTAGAAGTTGCTGCCGAGCCGAGCGTAAGGACGCAGCTCAAGATGCTTCAGCACATCGATGCGGTGATTGAGGCCACGCTTCTCGCCCACGTACACGCGCTCGTCGATATGCACCTGCACGACCTCGCCCATCACCCAGGTGCTGCGGCCCAGCGCTATACCTTCACGCAGCACGCATTCGTACGCCATCGGCACGCCCTGCACGCGCGGTGGTTTCACACGCACGGAGGCAACGGGCGTCAGCCCGGCATGCGCAAATTCACTGTCGCCATGCGGCAGCGGATCGCTCGAACGCACCATCGGTTCTGCCATAAATTCGGGCACGATGTTGATCACGAATTCTTTGGTTTCACGAATATTCGACCATGTATCTTTGAGCTCGTAGTGGTCGTTCGTCCGGTCTTCGCCGCGCGGCCCGCAACTGAACCCAAGTATCGGGGGCGTGGCCGAACACACATTAAAAAACGAATACGGCGCGAGATTCGTCACGCCGTTCGCGTCACTGCTGGACACCCAGGCGATCGGTCGCGGAATGATCGCGTCGCGAAGCACCAGATACATTTCATCGGGCGTGAAATCGGCGGGCGATAAGGAAATCGTGCTCATGCTTTATTACAGTAAAAATTGCTTGACGGCAGCGACGGTGGGTTCGTCCATGATCATCGGAGCATGTCCCGTGTCGGCTATCGTGATGGCCTTAGCGTCCGGATGCGTCGCCACCATCTTCTCGAGCGTCTCGGCGCTGAGCAAATCAGAATTCACGCCGCGCAGAATCAAAATTGGTTGCTTGATTGCGCCCCACAAAGGCCACATATCAGCGCTCGGCTGAGCCAGCCCGGCGCGAAAGGCGTCACCTATTTTTGGGTCGGTCTTGAATTCCCATTGCCCGTCGGCCCGCTCCTGAACCGAGGTTTTCACCATGTGATGCTTCTGTTCATCCGTCAACGGCCCGAACGTCACATTGATCGGCTGCACCGCTTCGAACAGCGACATATACGTCGGGAAAAGCGGCGTCTTACCGACATACGACGCGATGCGATCCAGCGATGCGCGCTCAATGACGGGTCCGATATCGTTAATCACAAAACGTCGCATTTTCGAACCGGGCGTGGCAGCCATCACCATGCCAATCAGCCCGCCCATCGACGTGCCAACCCAATCGTAGGTGCTCACACCCAAATCCGTGAGCATGACATTTATCGCCTGAATGTAGTGCGGAATCGTGTAGTGGTCAGCGCTGGCAAACCAGTCGCTTTCGCCACGTCCCGGAACGTCCGGACAGAGGATTCGAAAGTCGCTCGCCAGCGCGTCAGCCAGCACGTCAAAATCTCGTCCATTGCGCGACAGACCATGCGCGCAAATGACGACGCGCGCATTTTTCGCGTCGCCCCATTCGTGCACCGCCATGTGCTTGAGCACCCCATCTACCGGGAAGGCGACGTTTAAACGTCGATGTGGTTTAGCAATCATGCAAGCTCCGTATCAGAAAATAAAACACCATCACGGTCGGCGTAGCACCAGTCGCCCGGCTTGATGACCACGCTACCAAACGCGAGTGGAAGATCGAAACTTCCAGCGCCGGTCTTTTTGCTTTTTACCGGGCACGTGCCCAGCGCGCGAACACCAATGGCGCACGCATCAATCTCGTCGGCATCGCGAATCGGCGCGTTGAGCACCACGCCCGCCCAGCCGTTTTTTTCGGCCAGCTGACCAAGGTTTCCGCCGAGCAACGCGCAGCGCATCGAGCCAGCGCCATCAACCACTAAGACGCGCCCGTTGCCCGCGCTCTCAACGGCACTGCGCACGAGTGAATTGTCTTCGAACACCTTTAATGTTTTGACAGGGCCGCTGAACACGGAGCGTATGCCGAAGCAGTGGAAGTTTGCTGCGAGAACGCGCAAAGTCCCGTCCGCGAGCTTGTTTTCGTGGGCGTCGCAAAGGTCGGTGGTGGCAGGCATGGGTACAAATGGCAAAGCAGGTAGCGCAAAGCATAACGGGTCGAGAGGCCGAGTTCACGTCGTCGCCTCAATACAATCTCGCCATGAGCATTTCCAATTCGCCCCGGCTGGCGTTAATCGCTGCGGTCGCGGCCAACGGCGTGATCGGCTTGAACGGCAGCATGCCGTGGCATCTGTCGGCCGACCTCAAATACTTCAAAGCTTTGACTTCCGGAAAACGCATCGTCATGGGACGGCGCACCTGGCAGGCTTTCCCGAAGCCGTTGCCGAATCGGGAACATCTGGTGGTTTCGTCTCAGGATCTGGAAGTGCCCGATGGCGTGCGGGTCGTGCGTTCGCTGGAGGAAGCGTTGGCGCTGCCTGCGCACGCTGCGTCGCCTGTGTTTGTGATTGGCGGCAACGCCATGTATCGCGATGCGCTGCCGTTGGCTAACGATTTGTACTTGACGGAAATTGACGCCATGATTGAAGGCGACACGTCGTTTCCAAAGTGGGATCGGTCGCAGTTTCTCGAAGTGTCGCGCGAGTCGCATAGCGCACCATTGCAGGCGAATGGCGCTGACGTGAAATTCGCCTTTGTTCACTACGTCCGCGTATGAGTGCTGACATCGGTGCGGCAGATCGTGCTGCTTCGCGAGCTGCGTTCCGCGCGGGCGTCCTCGAATGTCTGACCTTGATTCCGTCGTACGTCCCGTTCGGCCTCGTCTGCGGCGTGGCGAGTGTGCAGGCCGGACTGGGCGAATGGGGCGCCGTGGCGCTCGCGACATTCGCGTTTGCGGGCTCGTCGCAGGCCGTGCTCACGCAATTCTTGCAGGGTGGCGCGCCGCTCATGATCGCCGTGCTATCGGGGTTGGTCGTGAATTTGCGCATGGCGGTTTACAGCGCTGCGATTTCGTCGCGCATCGCGGGTGCGTCGCGAAAGGAGCGCGTGCTGTGGGCCGCGTTTCTCGTTGATCAAACTTTTATCTCTAATGAAATTCGGCACCAACGCGGCGAACACATGGACCATGCGCTTGCGTTCTATCTCGGGTGTGCATTCACGCTTTGGCCGTGGTGGGTGCTGATGAACGCGATTGGCGCGTTCGCGGGTGCGAAATTGCCCGCGAGCTGGCAGCTTGAATTCACGATTCCGCTGTCGTTCGTGGCGATGGTGGTGCCGCTCTTAAAATCGCGGGCGCAGATTCTGGCGGCAATGTCGGGCGGTGCGGCCGGTGTGTTGCTCTACGCCATGCCGCTGAAAACGGGGCTCATCGCGGCTTGCGTGGTCGGGATGTGCGTTGGCATGCTGGTTGATACGATGCTTGCAAAACGTGCGCTGTCGTCAGGGGCGACGCCATGAACTGGAGCAGCTTCGGTACGGTTGACGGTTGGCTGGCGATCATCGGTTTGGCGATTGGGACATTCGCCATCCGATATTCGTTCATCGGCTTGCTCGCGGGTAAAAAGTTACCACCGCGCTTCGAGCGCGCGCTGCAAATGGCCGTTCCGTCGATCTTCGCGGCGCTCGTCGTGCCGCTGATTTTGTTGAACGCGGGCGAGTTCAATTTGCACGTTCGCTGGCCGCACATTGTTGCGGCGGTAGTCACGGGCATTTACGCGTGGTGGCGCGGGGGCATGCTATTTTCACTAGTGATCGGCATGGCAACGCTGCATGGTTTGCTCTGGTTGATTGGCTGACATTACGTTAAACCGCCGTAGTCAGACATGCCGTCACAGTCGTTGGCAAAACTCGATCAGGTGAGTGCGAAACCATTGATGACCCGCGTCAGCGTCCAGCGACTCATGCCAGATCAGATAAACCGGAAACTTCGGCATACGCAGCGGCACGCTGTGTGACTTCAAACGAAAGTGATCGGCGTACAGAAGCGCCATTCGTCGCGGCAAGGTGCAGATCATGTCGGAGTTCTGCACCATCACCGGCATCGACAGAAAGTGTGGCACGGTCACCGCGATTTGGCGCTGTAGCCCACGCTTCGACAGCGCCAGGTCGATCATCGGCATGCTTGCTGTGCGCGGCGCCAGCACGACGTGCCGTAGCGCAAGATAAGTGTCGAGGCTCAGACGCTCGCCGATGATGGGGTGATCCTGCCGCGACAAGCTCAACAGCGTTTCGGTTAGCACATTGGTGCTCACGTAGCCGGGTTCGCGCAGAGAAAAGTAGTCCAGCGCCAGATCGACTGTACCCTCGCGCAACTCTCCGGGCAGCTGGGCGGCGGCCTCCGGTCTGATTCGAATGCGGATTCCGGGCGCAACCTTTGCCAGCCAATCGACAAATCGCGGCAGGATGACAGTTTCGCCATAGTCTTCCACCGCGATGACGAACTCGCGATCCGAGTGCGTGAATTCAAAAGTGTCATCGCCACGCAACCCGCGCTCTAGTGCGTCGAGCGCCTGTCTGATTGGCTTGGCCAGCGCTTTGGCGCGTGCCGTAGGCGTCATGCTGCGAGCGCTGCGCTCGAATAACGGGTCCTGAAGCCGCTCACGCAGTCGGGCCAGCGCATTGCTGACGGTGGGTTGCGACAAGTGCAGTTTTTGCGCCGCTTTCGAGATGCTGCGCTCGGCATAAATCGAGTCGAAGATCAGCAGCAAATTCAGGTCGAGCGAGCGAAGATTCATGGCGAGCGAAGCAGTTTCAATGGGTTTGCCAATGGTGCAAACCCCATTCTGCCTTGTTATTCAAATTGCAAATAGTGTGCATTTCACAATGAAAGTTGATGAATGTTGAAACGTGGCCGACAATGAACTGAATCAAGAGGACAGGAGGCACTGTTATGGCAC
>JBDSYI010000231.1:0-18448 GCA_039925745.1 Casimicrobium sp.
TTGGCGTAGAAGCGGTCAACGTCGGCCGCGCTTTTCATCGCTAGCGCGACCATCACGCCGTTGCCGACGGTGGCGGGTTGGTCGTTTTGCGGTTTGGTAACGGCGATGGCAGGCCCGCGCTTGACGCCCCAGGCAACGAAAGTTTCAGAGTCCCAGGTTCGCGTTGCGCCAAGTTCGGCGAGCAATGCATCGTAGAACGCAAAGGCTCGCGGCAAGTCGTTGGAGCCAAGAGTGATGTAGCCGATCATGACGCGATCCTTAACGGGACAGGGGTTAGATTCCGTAAGCAGATACGAATACAGCTTATGGCTGATATTGCGATTCTATAGGGGCTAAGCTAAGTTTTTGCCAGATATCGACTTGTTTAAAAATCTGGCCTTAGCCCTTATGCAAATGTCATTTCGACGAAAAGCTGATTGCGATATTGATCCTGCAAGTTGGCATTTGTTCGCCGACTGATTCGGCCGTGGAGCGTGCCTTGAAAAAGCGATCAAGCGCGGCTATAGCACGCCCGCCAAACAGGTTTGATTCAAATAATCCCGCGCGGCAGTCCAGGCGCGACGCGATGCCGGAAGACTGGCTACTGCGCCGTTGGTGGCACTCGTTCCGGTGAGGCCAACGAGGCTTCGCACCAGCAGCAGACCATCGGTGCTACCGAGCGCCAGGCCGTCGCCGTCGATGTCAATGACCGGCGGCGAACCGGCTAACAGGAGCGACGCGGCGCTGGTCAGCCCCGCAGCGCTCGTGTTGGTTGCGCAGGCGTCGAACGCAATGCCCTGTCCGAGCGCGGCGTTGCGAAACCCGAGCAGATAGCGCGTTGCGATCAAGGCGTCGGTGGCCGTTAGCAAGCCGTCTCCATCGAGGTCGAGGTTGCACGCCGCACCCCCCGCGCGTGGCCGCGTGGGAGCGCATGTACCCACAGGCACTGAGGTCACGCTCACCTGATCGACACCTACGACGAGACCGTGCAGGTTGTCCACCTCGCTGATGCGGATGCGCACTGTTTGCCCGGCGAACGGCTTAAGATTGATCGACAGCGGGAAATAGTTGGCGTCGGGGATTGTGCTCGTCTGCGTGGCGTAAACATTGGTGAGAACACCTGCGCCGACATCGAACGCGGCCGCCGCAGGATTCATCACATCCACGCGCACCTGCTGATTCGGCACGACGTTGAAATCGAGAGTGGCGGGCGCGGCGAATTCGTCGCTTTGGGTTTGGACGTGCAAGCGGAGCCCGAGCCACACCGCGCCGGTTGATGGCACCGTGATGTCTTGATAAATCGCAGTACGACCGGGGCCCGTTTGATCTGTCATGGCCGTGAACGCGCCGCCGGGCGGGAGCGGAACAGCAAATCTGGTGGTCGGCGATTGGGTACCCGTTTGCACTAGAAAATTTCCGGTAACGCCCGCCGAGTTTTCGCGAATGATCGTCCAGTTGCTGAAGCTTGCGCTGCCAGCGCCGGTGTTGGACTCAAAGCCACCATTGACTATGACTTCAACGGCGTTGACGCCGCTCGATACTGCAACGAGCGCCATAGCAACGAGACACTTCAACGCATTCATGGGGTGCGCCGCCACGATCAGCGTTGATACACGGTGCTGGTCGGCGCGCCGTTGGTGGTGTTTCCCAGCAGCCGATTATTGTTGTAGGAGATGATTTGCCCGCCAGCAGCCGTGGAGAGGCCCAGCGTGTTAGCGGTAATCGTGGAATCGCTCAGACGGATAACCGTATTCGCTGTCGCCGCTGCGATCGCGGCAGTCGTTGAAAAACTAATTGCGCTACGGTTGATATCGACGGTGGCAGCGGTCGGTGGCCCAGCAATCGTGTTGTTCATCACACTGACCCCCGTCGCACTCTTTCGTACGTGCACGTCAGACAGCGTCACGTTGACGCTACGGGCGGTAGCGTCAACGGCTACACCGGCACCGCCGATGTCCTGAAGTTTTACGTTCTCTAGCGAAACGTTGAGTGGACTGGCTCCCGCCGCAGCAACAATGTCCACACCATTCGCTGACAACGTGAAAATCTGCACGTTTTCTAGTATGACGGTGCCCGCCTGCAAAACTCTGACGCCATTGGTGCCTATCGTGGAACCCGCACCATTGATCGACAGATTCTTAAGATGAATCACATCGGTCGCCGCCGCGTTGATGGTGATGCCGTTCGTTCCCGAATTGAGAATGCTCGCCAACATGCCTCCGCCGTCTAGGGTGATGGACTTGGTGATAGTGATGGCTCCAAATCCTGCTGGATCAAGCGCGTCAATTTCGCCGCCGGCAGCGGTCTTGCTAATCGCGCCAGCAAACGTCTTGCACGGTGCCGTGCGCGAACATGGGTTGACGTCGTCGCCCACGCCGGAAACCCAAGTACGGGTTGCCTGCGCCTGCGCAGTTTGAGCCAGTATGGCCAGTGTGGCGACCGCGAACACTGCGGCGGATCGGAGCCAGTAGGAGCGATTTAGCATGAACAATCTTTCGTCAATCAAGATAAATAATTGGGGCGAAGTGTACGCCGGATTACTAACATTTTTCTCACCAATTTCCGAATCAACATTTATCTGAAGCGCCCATTTCGTATGGGCTACATCGATATTTTGTGATTTATCGACTTCAAACGAAAATACGCGTTAGCCCATATGAAATGGTGCTTTTAACAAAAAGCTGATCACTGAAAATTCTGTAGGAGCGGTTACACCGCGAAGGTCGGAGTGATCCACCATCGCGGTAGAACCGCTCCCACAGCGGGATGCGCACCGCTTTGCTGCCGCCGACCCGAAAACACGCGAAAATAGCAAAGTGATCCCTAACGACTTCATTGCCCAGCTGTTATCTCGCGTCGACGTGGTCGAGATTATTGACCGCTATGTGCCGCTCAAAAAAGCTGGGCAAAACTATTCCGCCTGCTGCCCGTTCCACAAAGAAAAATCGCCTTCCTTTTCGGTGAGCCAGACCAAACAGTTCTACCACTGCTTCGGCTGCGGCGCGCACGGTTCGGCGATCACGTTTTTGATGGAATACGCGGGCAAGAGCTTCCCCGACGCGGTGGAGGAATTGGCGCAGGGCATTGGCCTGACGGTGCCAAACGACAACACCCGACAGGCTGATCCGCAGGCGGGTGGCTTGTTCGACGTAATGCTCATTGCCGCAGGTTTTTATAAGCAGCAGTTGAAGACCTCGACGATCGCCATTGAGTATTTTCAAAAGCGCGGCGTCAGCGGCGAAGTAGCGCGGCGCTTCCATTTGGGCTGGGCACCGGCAGGCTGGCAGCCGTTGGCTGAGGCTTTTGATGATTACGCTGACAACCAATTGCTGGAGACTGCGGGGCTGATTGCCACCGGCGACGCGGGCAAGCGCTATGACCGGTTTCGCGAACGCGTGATGTTCCCAATCTTGAATCAGCAGGGCGCAGTGATCGCGTTTGGCGGACGCATTCTCGGATCGAAAGACGACGGTGGGGGCCCGAAATATTTGAACTCGCCGGAGACACCGATCTTCTCTAAAGGCCGCGAACTGTATGGCCTGTTTCAGGCGCAAGCCGCGATTCGCAAGATGAATCGTGTGCTGGTGGTTGAGGGCTACATGGACGTCGTGGCGTTGGCGCAGTACGGCGTGGAATACGTGGTCGCCACACTTGGTACGGCGACGACCGAGGCGCATACGCAGCGGCTGTTGCGTGCGGCCGACGAAGTGGTGTTTAGCTTCGATGGCGACTCGGCGGGACAGCGCGCGGCCTGGCGGGCGCTGGAGAATGCTTTGCCTGCGCTACGCGACGGCAAGCAGGTGCGCTTTCTATTCCTGCCGACGGAGCATGACCCGGACAGCTATGTGCGTGAGTTTGGGCGTGAGGCGTTTGAAGAATATGTGGCCAAGGCGTTGCCGCTGTCCGAATACTGGATCCGTGAATTGAACACGCGGCACCCGGGAGACAGCGCGGAGGCAAAGGCGGCGCGGGCTTCTGCCGCACGATTGCATCTTGAGTTGGTAAGTGCGCCGATGATGCGTGAATCGCTGGCGAAAGTGCTGGAGGGCGACGTTGATATCGCGGCGCACACGTTGTTGCCGCCGGTGAAAGCGAAGCCAGTTGAAGTTTCGACCGATGCAGATGGCGAGGCACCGCGCGCACGCTGGGTGCCCGGCGCGGGCAGACGTCCGCCGATGCCCTCGACCGCGCGCACCGACCCTGCGACGCAGCGCGTACTGGCGAATGCGCGACGCATCCTTGGGCGTCCGAAACTCGCGATGTATCTGGTCGATACGCAGTTTCCCGATCAGGTGAATGCGCCGCACGTCTTGCGACTGCTACAGGCGGTGGTCGATGTCGCAATTCGTGCACCCGATGAGCCGAACATGGGCGCACTGCTTGAGCAATTTCGCGATACCGAATTCGCGAGCGACGTCTCGCGTTTGCTCACCCATCGCGATGCCGAGGTTGACGCTGCCGTGAGCGATGAAGAGGCAGAGGCCGATCTTCGGCAACTGCGCACGCAGATTGAAGACGGCAGCCTGTTCCCGTCCGCGAAGGCAATCACTATGCCGGAATCGATCAACGGCATCGGGATTCTGGCATTGGGTGCGCGACGACAGGCCGCGCCGGAATTGTCTGAAACGACGATCAGCATAGGTCAGCCAGCATTGCGCAAATTTGCGCGTCCGACGGAGGTTGCGGTGCCTGCGATGGCGCCAGCGGTCACAGCAAAGGTCGAGCCAACGATTGCGGCGGCCGACTTCGACGATATTCCCTTCAATTTTGAAGACAATTTCGCGCCCTCACCGACATCTGACGCGGACCACGACGCCCCGTTTTAGTATCCCTCAGTTCTCACTTAGCACGGTAAACAAAATGCTTTCTCCGCTCATCTCCACTTCCGAACTCGCCACCCTCATCGGCGATCCAACGCTCGTCATCGTCGACACCCGACACGACTTGATGAACCCATCCATCGGACGCGACGCTTACGCAGCGGGCCACATTCCAGGCGCGATTTTCGTCTCGATTGACGATGATTTATCGGGCGCGAAGACGGGAAAAAATGGACGTCATCCTCTGCCGTCGACTGCGGACTTCGCGACAACACTGGGCGCCAAAGGCATCAGCAACGCAAGTAAAGTAGTGGTGTACGACCAGGGCAGCTCTACGTATGTCGGGCGACTTTGGTGGATGCTGCGCTGGGTCGGACATGACAACGTATTTGTGCTTGATGGCGGTTTCGCGCAGTGGGTCAAGGATGGACGTGCCACCGAGACTTCTGCCAACGCCCTGCCAACGACGATGTTCATCGCGTCGCCACGCGATGAAATGCGTCTGACTGCCGAGCAAACTCACACCGCTATTTCACAGCCGCAGCGACGCATCGTGGACGCACGTGCGCCGGAGCGTTATCGCGGCGAGGTGGAGCCCATCGATCCCGTCGGCGGCCATATTCCCGGCGCATTCAATCGTGCATTTGCCAACAATTTGCGCGATGGTGTTTATAAACCTGCCGACGAACTCCGCGCGGAATTTGAAGCATTACTGGCGGGCCGTAAACCGGAAGACCTGATTCATCAATGCGGCAGTGGCGTCTCCGCGCTGTCCAACATGATCGCGATGGAACATGCAGGACTCTCGGGCAGCAAACTCTATGCGGGCAGCTGGAGTGAATGGTGTGCCGATCCGGGTCGTCCGGTGGCAAAGGTATAAGAAATTTCCGGACTCTTGTAAGGCTCTGCGAAAGCGAAAAGCATACCCATACTGAACGCGCTAGCAAACACACCTGCGGGCGAGCGTTCGGGTCGGTTCATTCTCTTTTTCCTCTGGAGCTACCCATGATCTCGCCCCAAATCAAGTTGGCTACTTCCTTTGCCCTGGCTGCCGCCACGCTAGCGCTCGCGGCTTCCGCGTTCGCGGCCGACGCACCCAAGGGTTCCGCAGGCAAAGCCGTTGCGGCCAACGACAAAGTGCATTGCTACAACGTAAACAGCTGCAAAGGCACTGCTGATTGCAAGACGGCCGACCATAGCTGCAAAGGCCAAAACTCATGCAAGGGCCAGGGCTTTAAAGCGACCGCTGCTGCTGAGTGCCTGAGTAGCAAAGGCTCCATCGGCGACCTGTAGTCGACAGCCCGTTTGTACGATTTGTTGACGCGCGCCCCTCTCCTCCGAATCCTCTAAGGGAGCGCGTCGGCAATCCGAATATGCACGATGCAAAACACGGCGTGACGCAAACCAATGCTGGATTCGGCATTGGTTTGCGCACGCAACATTACCCTGATTTTCTGCGCGAAACGCAAGCCGTAGACTGGCTGGAAATCGTGACCGACAACTATCTGGTCGACGGTGGAAAACCGCTTGTTCTGCTCGATCAAATCCGCGCGAACTATCCAATGGTGATGCACGGCGCCGCGATGTCGATCGGCGCGGTATCCGGGATCGATGAGGCGTACCTCAAGCGGGTGAAAGCTTTGGCAGATCGCGTCGAACCGTTGTGGATTTCTGATCATCTATGCTGAATCGGTGGCCCTGGCCCGGAGCAGTTACATGACCTTTATCCACTCCCGTATACCGACGAAGCTGCGCGTCATGTGATCACGCAAATCAAGCGCATTCAGGACGTTTTGCAACGGCGTTTCGTCATTGAAAATGCGTCGACCTATATCGACTACCAGCACTCCGTTTCAACTTGGGCGAATGGTGGGAGGACGGCTTTCTTGTTACAAATCAATGACTTTTCATTCGAGCCTATATTTCATAGGGGCTAAGGCGCCATTTATCATAAAGTCGACTTTTATGAAATTATGCCTTTAGCCCCTGTATATTGGTTGTTTCAAGGAAAAGTCATTGACAGAACAATCACTCTAATGCTGCGTCAACCGCGAACCGCAAACGCACGTTTTATGCTGAAACCGGTCCAAGAAAAAGTACCAAACGCGAAAACTCGCGTGACACATTCTTAAAGGAGTGATTTCAGTGAATCCAGTTAAGCAAATTTTCGCAGCCAGCCTCGCCGCACTCGCCGTCTCGTCAGTAAATGCGCAAAGTCAGGGACAGAGTTTTAGCGACACCGCGCAAGTACTCTCTGCACAGCCGATCTATGAGCGCAATAACGCGCCGCGTCAGGAATGCGCAAACGAAACCGTGACCACTGATCGTCGCGTTCCGGCGCAAGGCTACGTCGACGCTGGCTACCAACCGCAGCCCGCTCCGAGCGGTGAGCGCACCGTCGGCGCTGGCACCGTGCTCGGCGCCATCATCGGTGGCGTGGTCGGTCATCAGTTTGGTAATTCATCCGGTGGTCGTGATCGCGGCACTGCAGCCGGTGCTGTGCTCGGTGGCATCGTCGGTAACCAGATTGAAAACTCGCCTTCCGCCGCGCCGCAACCGCAATATCCTGGCCCTGCACGCGTCGATTACGTCCCGGAAACACGCACGGTGCAGCGTTGCCGCACCGTGTACGACAACCGCGACGAAATCACGGGCTACAACGTCGTTTATCGCTATCAGGGCCGCGATTACTCATCACGCATGGCCTACGATCCCGGCACCACGATGCAAGTGCAAGTCAACCTCGCGGTTGAGCCTGCACGCCGCTAGCGTCGATCACGTCAATGAGTTTCGAATAAAAACGATAACGCTGACGTCACGCCTGTTGTGCACTCCTCCCGTCAGCGCCGGCAACCTCCCCCTGCCCGCGCTGTAACACAGGCCTCACTGATTCAGGCGACATAACGAAGGCATGCGACGGCCTCCCCTCCCTCGCTGCCACACTGCAAACGGCTGCCATTTTTGGTAGCCGTTTTTATTTCTGCCACCGCCGCACCCGTAAAATCAGAATCAGCATTTTTCATTCCCACAGGAGCCCCTCATGATTCGTCGCTATGGCGTTGGTAAACGCCTCTCCCAAATGGTCACGTACCATGGTTTTTTGTATCTTGCGGGCCAGGTTGCAGCGGACCCAACCGCCGACGTCAAAGGCCAGACCGAGCAAATCCTGAAGCAGATCGATGAGCTGCTCGAAGAGGGCGGCGCCACCAAAAAGAGCATCCTCACCACCACGATTTATCTGTCCGACATCTCGACGTTCGCGCAGATGAATGAGGCGTGGGACGCATGGGTGCCAGAAGGCATGCCACCCGCGCGCGCAACGGTCGAGGCGAAGCTTGCCTCGCCAGAATACAAAGTAGAAATCATGGTGACTGCCTGCAACGGCATGAGCCAGCACACAGCAGCCGCGCCAAAATCTGCGGATACACATGACCACGGCCACGATCATGACCATGACCATGATCACGGCGATCACAAACACTAACGGCTAACAGCCAAGAGGTAACCAGAACCACCATGCTCGACCCGATCAGAACACCATCCAATGTTGCTCCCGCCGCACACGTTCGCGAAGCCGAAACGATGCGAGTCAGTCGGGCAACGTTCGATGACGTGATGTTTCAGACCTACGCACCGGCGCAGTTTGTGCCGCTCCGAGCGCTGGGGTCGCGCATTTGGGATACCGAGGGCAACGACTACGTCGATCTCGCCGGTGGCGTGGCGGTGCTCTCGCTCGGGCATTGCCATCCGGCGTTGAACGCAGCGCTCAAGGCGCAGGCTGATCGCATGTGGCACTGCTCGAACTACATGACCAACGAGCCCGCGCTGCGCTTCGCCAAAAAGCTCACTGAGGCGACGTTTGCCGATCGCGTGTTTATGTGCAATAGCGGCACTGAGGCGAACGAAGGCGCGCTGAAAACCGCGCGAAAGTACGCAAGCACGCATCACGGCGATAAAAAATTTCGCATCATCTCGACCACGAATTCTTTCCACGGTCGCACCTGGCTCGCCGTCTCCACGGGTGGTAGCCCCAAGTACACCAAGGGCATGGGCCCCGTACCTGCTGGCATTACCCACGTGCCGTACAACGACGTTGACGCATTGCGCGCGGTGATGGACGACGACGTCGCCTGCATCATCCTGGAGCCGATGCAGGGCGAAGGCGGCATGTTCCCGGGCTCAGCCGAGTTTTTGGGCGCGGCGCGCGAGCTGTGCGACAAACACAAAGCGCTGTTGATTTTTGACGAAATCCAGAGCGGTGTCGGTCGTACCGGCGCGCTCTACAGCTACATGCAAAAGGGTGTGACGCCGGATATTTTGACCAGCGCCAAAGGCATTGGCGGTGGCTTCCCGATTGGATGCTTCATAACGACCGATGACATCGCCTCGGTCATGCAACCCGGCACCCATGGCACGACTTACGGCGGCAACCCACTCGGCGCAGCGGTTGCAGAAACGGTGCTCGATATCGTTAATAACGAAGCCTTTCTCAAACGCGTTTTAGCCGCAGAGCAGCGCATGCGTGATGGCTTCGCGGCCATCAATAAGCGCCATAACGTGTTCAAAGACGTGCGCGGTGAAGGCTTGTGGCTCGGCTGTGAACTCGTCGACAAATACGACAATCGCGCAGGCGAATTTATGAAAGCTGGGCATCGTAATCAGGTGGTTTTCCTGACGGCGGGCAACAACAATATTTTGCGCTTCGCACCCGCGCTCAACATCACCGATGCGGAGATTGATCAGGGGCTGGAGCGCACTGAGCGCGCGATTGTTGAGGCGATCAGCCTGTAGAGGCTTAGCGCGGCGCAAGGCCACGCCGCGCTGTTACCCAGCCGCGATCCGGGCGATATTCAACCGCCATTCAAGCGATACGTAATCGAAATGCTGCGAAAGTAATTTCGAAACCGACCCACCGACACACGTAAGCAAGCTGTGCAATCTCAACCAAGATTTCACAGCCGCTGCTTAACGTGTCGGTAGCGCTCTTTCGGGCTCCTACACACCTCGTAAATGTATCTGGAGTCTCAACATGAAAAACGTCAAATTCGTCCTCGCATCAATTGCACTCGTCAGCACCCTCGGCGCTGTAGCACCGGCTTTCGCCTATAACGACGCGCTCTACGGCAGTGACGACTGGTCGCGGCAATACATGCAAAACGTACGACCGATGGTCGCAAAAATGCCGATGGCTGACAAAATGAAAGTCATGGATATGGAAATGGCGATCTCAAAGATGGAGGCCAATCACAGCATGACCATGATGAAGATGGACGTGGATCACAAGATGGCTATTGCCAAAATGCGCCGTGAACTGGAAGAGTTCATCATCGGCAAAGGCGCTTTCTAGCTCGTCACGTCCGGTCGTAAACGTAGGGTAGGCACGGGTGCCCACCAACGGCATCGTGACGAACCGCGTGGGCACGGGGTGCCCACCCTACGCCTTATTCAGCTTTTAACTTTGGGCACCCTACCCATCAAATAAAACTCATCGTTCGGCCGCATGCTGCTCATGTTGGCCAAACGATTGCTCATGCCAAAAAAGGCGGTGATCGAACCGATGTCCCAGATGTCGTCGTCGGTGAAACCAAAGGCGCGCAGCACAACGAAATCAGCTTCGTCGATTTCGTTCGAACGCAGACAAACCTTTAACGCGAAGTCGAGCATCGCACGTTGCTTCGGCGTGATCTCGGCTTTGCGATGATTGATCGCCACCTGATCGGCAATGCGCGGATTCTTGGTGTAGATACGCAGAATCGCACCGTGCGCGACGACGCAATAAACGCAATCGTTAGCGCCGCTCGTAGTCACCACGATCATCTCGCGTTCGGCCTTGTTCAGCGCGGGCGAGTCCTTAAGCATCAGTGCGTCGTGATACGCGAAAAACGCGCGGCATTCGTCCGGTCGGTGCGCCAGAGTCAGGAAGACGTTTGGAATGAAACCAGCCTTCTCCTGAACGCCGAGCATGCGGGTGCGCAGGTCTTCCGGAACATCCGCAAGTTCCGGTATGGGAAAACGTGAAATCGCATCCATAGCGTGACTCAGGCTGCGGGCGGAACGTAGCCGCTCGCCGTTTCACCACCGCCCGTGAAGAAGTATTTGTCCATCTGCTCGGCGAGATATTTGCGCGCTTTAGGATCGGCCAAACCGAGACGATTTTCGTTGATGAGCATGGTTTGGTGCTTGAGCCAACCGGCCCAGGCCTCCTTGCTCACATTCTCATAAATTTTTTTGCCGAGATCGCCCGGATACGGCGCGAAATCGAGGCCATCGGCTTCTTTGCCGAGTTTGATGCATTGAACGGTGCGTGCCATGTGAATCCTTTCTGTTGTTTGGCAGCGAAGTGTTCGCTGCCTCGTGAGCTGTATCGATGCGGGTCGCGGCAACGCCACGCCTACAGCTGTTTAACGTAAACCTGTGATGCGCGCTCGAAGTTATAGAGCGCCTGCTTTTTCTCTGGCAAATCGGAGATTTTTGCTTGCGTAAAGCCACGCTCCAAAAACCACGCAGCGGTCCGAGTGGTCAGTACAAACAACGTCGTGATGCCCTGACTCTTTGCCGCTTTTTCAATGGCTTTCATCAGTCGTTCGCCATAGCCTTCGCGACGATAGTCGGGGTTCACTGCGAGGCAGGCGAGTTCCGCCTTGTTCGCTTCGGGAAATGGATAAAGCGCTGCACATCCGATGATTTGCCCGTCGTGCTCCGCGAGAAAAAAACGTTCTACCTCGCGCTCGATCAATGCGCGCGGACGTGCCACCAGAACGCCCTGACGCTCAAGCGGTTCGATGATCGACAACAACGCGCCGACGTCATCAATTTTTGCAGGCCTCAGATTATCCAGACTATCGACTGAGATCATGGTGCCGATGCCGTCGCGCGTGAACAATTCCTGAAGGATCGCGCCGTCAAGCTTACGACCAATGAGGTGCGCCCGCCCCACGCCCTTCTGGCAGGCGCGCACGGCCGCCGACAAAAAGAGCTGCACGTCGGAGGCCTGCGGCGCTTTGCTCGCGATAGCCGACGCCTCGCGCGTGTACAGCGTAGAAATGACCGAGCCGTCCGCTTCGAGCACGCCCGGCGTGTCGATTAAGAAAATCAGCTTGGACGCCTGAAGTGCGATCGCTGTCTGCGTGGCCACCTCTTCCACCGTGATATTGAACGTATCGCCCGAGGTTGAATAACCGAGCGGCGATATCAACACGATGTCTCCGCCTTTCAGGCAATCGTTAATCGCCTGCGCATCGATGCGACGCACTTCGCCGCTGTATTTCATGTCAACGCCGTCCACCACACCGATCGGTTTGGCAACAATGAAATTGCCACCCGTGACGCGATTGTGAACTGGCGCGACAGAGGCGGTGCGCGGCGCCATCGAAAGCGCCGCTTCGATGCGTGCCCGCGCGCGCGCGCTGGCGCCGATGACGCTCCCCAATTGCGACTCGTCGGTAACGCGAATACCTCGGTGATAGCGGCTCTCCATACCGCGCTGCTCCAACAGTTTTTCGACCTGCGGCCGCGCGCCGTGCACCAGCACCAGCCGGATTCCGAGACTCGACAGTAGATTCAAGTCGGCGATGAAATTGAGGAACGTGTCATCGGCGACGACCTCGCCGCCAAAGCAAACGACAAAGGTTTTGCCACGAAACGCGTGAATGTAGGGCGCAGAGGCTCGAAAGGACGGCACAAACGCTGACAACTCGGAGCTGGGTTGGGCAGCCGACGGTGACATGGGGAGAATGGAAACGAGGGGTGCTGGGTCAGGAGGCATAGCGTGAATTCTATCGGCGCATCCTCCGAGTGATCGCACGGATGCCCAAGGTTGGCAGAAATTTGGGCGAATAGGCCTACATTCAGCGTATGTGGCGATTTTTGATTCGATTGGCGCAGCTTCCACTCGCGCTGATCCTGATGTTCTACGAGTGGGGCTGGCAGAGCCTCGCGCATGTTTTTGACCTTCTGGCCAGGTTGCCGCTTTGGCGTGCGTTGGAAGACCGCATTCGCCGCCTGCCGCCGTGGGCCGCGATGGTGTTGTTTCTGCTGCCGAGCGGCGCACTGGTGCCGATCAAGTTGGGAGCGGTTTGGCTCATTGCCCAAGGTCATGAGGTCGTGGGGGTCATCGTTATCGTCGCGGCAAAAATCGCAGGGACCGCAGTCGTCGCGCGACTTTTTTCGCTGACGCAGCCCGCGCTGCTACGCCTGCACTGGTTTGCCGCGCTTTATCGCTGGCTGATTCCGTGGAAAGACGCGTGGCTCAACGCGATTCGCGCGACGTGGCCTTGGCGCGTAGGGCGCGTGATGAAGTTCCGTGCCAAACGGGCCATAACTGCATCCTGGCGACGCGTATTTCCTGCACGGTAGCGGCGGCTCCCTAAAATCGGAGCATGTCATCGAAGCTCCTTGAAAATCTGAACGAACCGCAACTCACCGCGGTTACGCTTCCTCACACGTCCGCCCTCATTCTGGCCGGTGCCGGATCTGGCAAAACCCGCGTCCTCACCACACGCATTGCCTGGCTCTTGTCCACGGGCCAAGTCAGTCCATCGGGCGTGCTCGCCGTCACATTCACCAATAAAGCCGCCAAAGAAATGGTGATGCGCCTGTCCTCGATGGTGCCTGTGAATGTGCGCTCGATGTGGATCGGAACGTTTCATGGATTGTGCAATCGATTTTTGCGCATGCACTGGCGCGAAGCCAATCTGCCGCAGACGTTCACCATCATGGATACGCAGGATCAGTTGTCGCTCATCAAGCGCATCCTGAAGGCCAACAACATTGATGACGAGAAGTTTCCGCCGAAACAGTTGATGTGGTTTATCTCGAGCGCCAAAGAAGAAGGGCTGCGCCCTAACGCGGTGGAAGCGTTTGATGATTTCACGCGCAAGCAGGTTGAACTTTATCAACTCTACGAGGCAACGTGTCAGCGCGAAGGCGTCGTTGATTTCTCGGAACTGCTGCTCCGTTCCTATGAAGTACTGGCGAAATTTGAAGCGTTGCGCGAGCACTATAACGCTCGCTTTCGCCACATCCTGGTTGACGAGTTTCAAGACACCAATACGCTGCAATACAAATGGCTGCGTTTGCTCGCAGGGCCTAATACTGCGGTACTTGCGGTGGGCGACGACGATCAATGTGTCGTCAAAGGTACGCTCATTACATTACCGGACGGCAGCACTAAACCGGTCGAGCAACTACGGCCAGACGATCAGGTGCTCGCGTGCGTCGGGCCAGGAAAATTCCGCGCTGCGGCAATTGACCGCGTACATCGCGAAACGCGAAAAACCGAGACGATAAAAATTACGTTGGCGAACGGATGCGTCATTGAAACGACGCCGGAGCACACGCATTTTGCGGACTATGTTTTGGGCGAATCGCCACAACTAAATTTCGTGTATCTGATGCACAAAGTCGGCGTGGGCTGGCGATTGGGCACTTCACAGACCTACACCAAAGGCCAGAAGAAGCCGATGGTCGGTTTCAAGCAGCGTAGCGTTCAGGAGCACGCAGACGCAGTGTGGGTTGTAGGTACGCACACGAACGAAAACGAGGCACGATTGCAGGAGATTTCGCTCTCGCTTGGCTATGCGCTACCGACGCTTCCCTTCGTAGCACGGAAGCCAGCGAAAGGCGGCAAAGCGAACGGCATGGTCCACGACGCTGCGTTGATTGCGCAAGTTTTTTCGCATTTTGACACAGATGCTTCAGCTAAACGCCTATTAAAAGCGCTCGGCCTTTCAGCGGACGAACCGCACCATATTCCGCAAGGGCGCAATAGCAATCGTAAGAGCGTCGTAGTGACGCTGTGCGGCGATGATCGAGGCACGACGGTACTGCATCGCGTGGCGGCATTCGGGACTGACAAAGCAGAGGCGGAGGCCGTCGCGAAGCTCGGACTCACCGTTCGCGCAGCTAAGGTAGGCGGCGCAGGTTGGCGGTACGAATCAGCCTTTGCTGAATATGGCGTCGCATTAAAGATCGCGAGATCAATCAAGCGAGCCGTTAGCGGCCGACTGGTCGAGCGGGCGCGCGTGGCCGAGCGCGGCCTGCGCATGATGACCGCCACGAGCGTGCGGCCCGGCATGGTGATGGTGGACGCCGACAGGCGATGTTTGACCTCGGTCATGTCTGTCGAGCGAACGACCAGCAAATCGCGCACGGTATTCGATCTGGATATTAGGGACGTTCACAATTTCATCGCGAATGGCATCGTTACCCATAATTCGATCTACGCTTTCCGAGGGGCCAAAGTCGCCAACATGCAGCGCTTCGAGCATGATTTTGCACCGACGAAAATCATCAAGCTTGAGCAGAACTATCGCAGTCACGGCAGCATTCTTGATGCGGCGAATGCGCTGATCCGAAATAACAATGGTCGGCTCGGGAAAGAGCTGTGGACAGATCAGGGTCATGGCGAACCGATTCGTGTGTTTCAGGGATACAGCGACGGCGAAGAAGCGGCGCATGTCATCGACACCATCAAGAACGCGATGAATGACGGTGTGCCGCTCGACGAAATGGCGATTTTGTATAGATCGAATGCACAGTCGCGAATGTTCGAGCACGGGTTGTTCAATGCGCGCATTCCGTATCGCGTGTATGGCGGTTTACGCTTTTTTGAGCGGGCCGAAATCAAGCATGCGATGGCGTATTTGCGATTAGTGAACAATCCCGACGATGACAACGCGTTTCTTCGCGTCGTGAATTTTCCGCCGCGCGGCATCGGCGCGAAATCAATTGAGAATTTGCAGCACGTTTCGGCCAGCACCGGCGTCACGTTATGGCAAGCCGCATGCGGCGGTGGCGCAGGCAGTCGAGCGCAAGTAGCGATGGCGCAATTCATTGGTTTGATCGAAGGCATGCGGATCGGCACCAAAGGCCAGCCGCTACCAGAAATCGTGCGCCATCTACTCGACGCCAGCACGCTGCGGTCGCACTACACCGCCGATAAAGAAGGCCAGGATCGCATCGAAAATCTGGACGAACTCATTAACGCCGCGGACACGTTTTTGCGTGAAACCGGCGGCGTAGTTCAGGTTGAAAATCTCGACGGCACGATGACCGACAGCGATGATCCAATGAGTGCGTTTCTCGCTCATGCGTCGCTCGAATCCGGCGACACGCAGGCACTCGAAGGTCGCACGGCGATTCAGATGATGACGGTGCATTCGGCAAAGGGACTTGAATTCGACTACGTGTTCATCACGGGGCTGGAGGAAGGACTTTTCCCTCACGACAACTCACTCAAAAATGATGATGGCGGGCTGGAAGAGGAGCGTCGCCTGATGTATGTGGCGATCACACGCGCTCGCAAGCGACTGCATTTGACCTACGCGCAAATGCGCATGCTGCACGGGCAAACGCGTTACAACGTGCCGTCCCGCTTCCTGGACGAAGTGCCGCCGGAACTGTTGAAGTGGCTCTCAGCGAAGCCGCGAAATTTACTGGCGATGGAGCCGAACGAGCCGTTCAGCAACGGCGGCTACGGCAATCCAAATGTGTCTTCGTTCGCAGCATCCATCGGCAGCAATACCAGAAACGATTCCGGGTTCCGCATCGGCCAACAAGTGTCACACGCCAAGTTCGGTCAGGGCGTCATCATCAACGCCGACGGATCGGGCAAAAACATTCAGGTTGAAGTGAATTTCACCGAACACGGCATCAAGCGGCTGGCGCTGGAATACGCGAAATTGACGGCGGTTTAGGCGCGAATTTTCAGTACTATGCAGTTGGGATTGACATCAGCTTTTACGTGAAAGGTATATTTCACGGGGGCTAAGTGTCATTTAGGTCGACAGTCGAGTTATGACCATTTACGGCTGTAGCCCCTAATCAACAGCGCTTTGTCGTAAAAGTTATACGTCTATTTCCCGCAAAAACCCGGTCCCAAAAGGCTACTAGACTCGCGAGTTTCCTAGACGCTGGGGGACACTTTTTCGTCGCGATGGAACACGCGGCGATAGCTGACATAGTCGCTAATCATGAGCACTGCCGTCAACGGCACGGCAACCACCATCATGATCATCAGCGCGATGTTTTTGGACACAAACAGCAGCGGTGACACGCCGGCGGCGATCACCAACAGCAGCACGAAAATGGCAACGCAATAAACGCACATAGCGAGCCAGTTACTTAAACAGGCCCGGCACGACGTCGCAAGCGCCTGAAAGAATGTCGCGTCGGCGAACACGATCAGCGCAGGCGCAAACCAGAGCGCAGCCGTGACCGGCAGCGTAAGCGCAAGCGTCACCAGCATGAATCGGAGCTGGGTCATTTCGTCAAGTTTGGGCTGCCCGTCGGCCGCGATGATGTCTTCCATCGAGATACCTGACACCGCAAGCCCAATGGTCGCCGCGATCAGCACGCCGACCAGATAGACGCCACCGAGCGGCAACAAAGCTTTTAAATTGGATTTGAATCCTGCGAATAGATGCCTGGCCTCAGGCAGTTCGCCGCGCTCATGGTGCCACGCAGCCGCAAGAAAGCCGACCGACAGAACGGGTTTCAGGAAAACAAAAAGCAAGCCACCTGAAATCACCGATGCGACCTGCATGATCAGCAAAAAAAGCGCTGCGATTGAGGTGTAGCGCATCCATTGCGAGCGGAAAATCCGGATCGAATCGCGAAGCCATTCGAAGCCCTCAGCAGCAGGTACGATAGAGAAAGTAGAAGGGTTCACGGGGCTTTTTTACTTTTCAGCGACGGTCAATTCAGTGGGCCAGTGCGCAGGCTGTTCAATCCGCAATCGCAGAATGCGCTCGAACGCTGCCGGGTCATGCGGCGTGTTGATCTCGGCGGCACGCGGCAAGTGCAGGTCATACAAACGCGACAGCCAGAAGCGCAAGGCCCCAGCGCGCAACAGCGCGGGCCACGCGACTTGCTCTGCCTCTGTCAACGGTCGTTCTGCGTCGTAAGCGCCCAACAATGCATTGAGTAGCGCGGCATCGAAACGCCCCTCTGCGTCGACGCACCAGTCGTTTGCAGTGATGGCGAGGTCATACGCGAACTCATCGGTCGCCGCGAAACCAAAATCGATCAGGCCACTCAAGCGCTCACCGTCAAACAGCACGTTATCGCGAAACAGGTCAGCGTGAATCGCGCCGTTCGGCAAACGCGTCTGCCGCCGTTCACGCTGAAACTTCAGTTCGTTTTCGATCAGCAAATTTTGATCGGCGGACACGAATGGACGCACCGAACGCGAGGTCGCCAACGTCCATGCCGGACCGCGCTTGTTGCTAATGCGGGTGCGGAAACTACCGCTCGCTTTATGCAATCGCCCAAGTTCGCGGCCGACCGCGGCGCAGTGAAGCGCAGACGGTTGCAGATTTGGCCGACCCGGGATGCGCTGCGTGACCGCGGCCGGACGACCATTAAGAATCGAGAACAAGCCACCCGTACGATCGGCCACAGGTGCTGGCACGGCGACACCGGACTTTGCCAGGTGCGCTGTAAAGTTCAGGTAGAACGGCAGGTCTTCAGCAGGGATGCGCTCGAAGAGTGTCAGCACGAACTCGCCTTCGGCAGTGCTCAGAAAATAATTAGTGTTCTCGATGCCTTCTGAGATCGGGGTCAAAGCACGCACGCTGCCCACAGAAAATCGCGTCAGCCAGGCAGACACTTCGCTCTCGGTAACTCGGGTGAAAACTGACATGCGGGCC
>JBDSYI010000232.1:0-3098 GCA_039925745.1 Casimicrobium sp.
TGCGGCCAATGTGCCAGGCGTGGAGACGCCAAACGCGTTAACGGTGAAATATCCCCATGCAGGCGAGTCGTGGGGATGGTTTTGGGTGTTTCCGCAAGCGACACTGTCCGTCGATCCACGCAGTGCCGTCAAGCGACGGCATCACGCCTATCCGCAGACCTTCCGCCGCGCACTCAGCGCAGCGCTGCGGGCGGGCGGCGTGACCAAACCGGCGACGGTCCACACATTACGCCATTCGTTTGCCACGCATTTGTTACAAGGCGGCGCAGACATTCGCACGGTGCAGGAATTGCTCGGGCACTCGGACGTGAAGACGACGATGATTTACACCCACGTCCTGAAAATTGGCGGCGGGGTGAAGAGCCCGCTCGATGGCCTGGATTTCACGACGCCACGCGCAAAGCCAGATCGCGCTGTACTCGCTGCGATTAACGCAATGACGGTGTGAAAAGCGGGACACTAATTACTTCAACTTTTTGCTGTAACGCTTATTTCATATGGGCTAGTGCGAGATTATTGCCATTATCGACTAATTGCATTTTCATCATTTAGCCCCTGTAAAATAAGGCATTCACCCAAAAGCTGTATTGTCATTTGTGCGGAATATTGAGGCGTTTGTGCGGCGCGTTGCTGCAGGAACCCAGCGCAGCGCCGATAATGACGGCCCGCTCCTTCACTCACGCTCGCGTCCACTATGCCCGCTGAAATTGTTTCCCTGCAACAGGCCGCCGCGCTTTGGGCGTTTGTGCTTTCCTTTGTCTTCGGTGCGGTCGCGCAGCGCAGCAATTACTGCACGATGGGGGCGATTTCAGACGCGGTGAATTTTGGTGACTGGACCCGCGCGCGCATGGCGATAGCGTCGGTGGGCGTGGCGATGATCGGCGTGGCGGCACTCAAAATGACCGGCATGGTCGACATCGCCAAATCGTTTTATGTCGCGCCCAAACTGATCTGGCTGTCGCACATTGTTGGCGGGTTGGCGTTCGGTTTTGGCATGACGCTGGCGTCGGGTTGCGGCAGCAAAACGCTGATTCGCGTCGGCGCGGGCAGCTTGCGCGCGTTCGTTACGCTGTTGGTGATGGCGGTGTTTGCGTGGTTCACGCTGCGCGGCATTTTGGGCGTCTTCCGCGTGGCGACCGTGGACACGGTGGCGGTGACGTTTGCCAGCGGCCAGGACTTGCCTTCGCTGCTGGGGCTCAGCGGCAGCACGGCGGCAATGGTGGCGGCGCTCGTGGGCCTCGCGTTTTTGGCGTTCGCCTTCGTAGGGCATGGCTTTCGTTCCGACAAGTGGAACTGGATGGGCAGCGTCATCATCGGCTTGACCGTGATCGCGGGCTGGTACGCCACGGGGCATGTGGGCTTCATCGCGGAGCACCCGGAATCGCTCGAAGCGGCGTGGGTGTCGACCAATTCCGGGCGTCCCGAGTCGATCAGCTTCACGGCACCCCCTGCGTATCTTTTGGAGCTGCTCGGATTCTGGAGCGACAAGAGCAAGTACGTGACCTTTGGCGTCGCGAGCGTCATCGGCGTGGTGGTGGGCGCGGCGGCGATGGCACTGGTGACCAAAACATTTCGTTGGGAAGGCTTTGCCTCGGTGGAGGATTTATCCAATCATCTGGTTGGCGCGGCGTTGATGGGCTTTGGTGGCGTCACCGCGCTGGGCTGCACGGTTGGACAAGGCTTGTCGGGCATGTCGACGCTGGCGCTCGGATCGATGATTACGGTGACGGCCATCGTCCTCGGCTGCCGCGTGGCGCTTGGCTACCAAATGTGGCGACTTGATCGGATGGGATAGCGCTTGTAGGACGCCCGCCTGTTGGGCGGTCAGCGCTTCTCGCGATAGTGCCTTTTGTTGACCTAAGTCCTGTTGTAGTGATCGTTTTGTTGCTACAGTCGTTTTTTGTGGTCAGGAAGGCTCTGTCAATCATGAAATTTTCACGTCTTTTCACTATTCCTGCGGTGGCTGCGTCGGCGCTGCTGTTGGCCTCGGCTGCCTCTGCGCAGCAGGCCGTGACCGTTAAAGATGTCAATCTGCGCGCCGGACCTGATCGTGGCTATCCACTCGTTTCATGGATACCGGGCGGCGCTTCGGTTTATGTCAATGGTTGCCTGAACGATTACCGCTGGTGCGACGTCACGGCGGGCTACGATCGTGGCTGGGTGTATGCGCAGAATTTGCAGTACATCTATCAGGGCCAACCGATGACGATTTATGGCAACGGGCAGTCGCTTGCTTTGCCGATCGTCAGCTTCATTTTGGGAAGCTACTGGAACGACAACTACCGTAATCGACCGTTCTATCGCAACCAGAATCAATGGAATGGTTTTCGTCCTGGCAATCGTCAGCCCAACTATCAGCCGCCGTACCAACCGCCGCGTCAGCCAATTTACCGTCCGCAACAGCCACGCCCTCCGATTCAGATTCAACCACAGCGACCCCCCGGTCAGCAGACGCCACCGGGCGTTGTGCGTCCACAGCAGCCGCGTCCGCCAGCCGTGAAGCCACAACGGGATAATCTTCCGCCAGGGTTAGGTAGGCCGAAGCCACCGGAACTAGGCGGCGCAGCGGGGTAGCGAGGTCGCACAAGTTATGACTTTCGCCTCGAAGTGTCGCCTTGCCGCGGTTCAAAACGTCCATTGAACGATTGCTTTAATTTGCCACGCCAAGAGGAAGTCATGATCGCACCCCGCACGCTACGAATTTGCCTTGCCACGCTTGCTGCAGTGTCCACCCTGGTCGTTGCGACAGTCGCCGATGCGCAACAGGCCTACGTCTACACCCGCACCAGCCTGCGTGCCGGGCCGGACAGCGGTTATCCGCAAGTGGCCTGGATCGGTGGCGGCACGTCGGTGTACGTCAATGGATGCGTTCGCGGCTACCACTGGTGCGACATCACGTCAGGCCCTTACCGCGGCTGGGCTAACGCGCGTCATCTGCAATATCTCTACAACAATCAGCGCATGTCGATCTACGGCAATGGCGCGCGCTTTGGTTTGCCAATCGTTGGTTTTGCCGTCGGTTCGTATTGGGATAACCACTATCGTGGTCAGTCCTGGTACAACCGTCGCGACCAGTGGAACGGCTGGCATCCGGGCTC
>JBDSYI010000233.1:0-3535 GCA_039925745.1 Casimicrobium sp.
CTCGAACATGACGGAGACGATTTCGATGTCGGCTTCGTCTTTGTCGCGGAAGATGTAGTCGCCTTTACTGCCGCTGCGGGCGTCGTTGTCTTTCTCGAAATATGCGCGCGGGAAGGCAGTGGCGCGGATGCGGTTGAACTCGGTTTCGCAGTGCTGCTCCAGCGTTTCGCCGACCATCTTGGTGGAGAGGCGGGCCTTCATGTCGCGCAGACGTTCGATCTCGCCCTCGCGGTCTTTGATCTGCCCTTCGTATCGCTCCTTGAGCGACTTTTCAGACAGTTGCTTTTCGAGGGCGGCGCGCTCCAGGCTGCTCTTCAGTTCGTCGCGCTGCTTCTCAACCGTGCCGAGTGCATCGGCAAGCGCGAGTTTCTGGTTGAGCGCGATGGTGTCGAGCTGGGCCTTGAGCGTCTGGATTTGGGCGTCTTTGCTGGCTGCGTTCTGTTGCAGTTGCGCGAGTGCTTTTGCTTCGGCGAGTTTGGCGGCGGCGTCTTTCTCTTGCCGCGCCTGGTCGAGCTGATTGGCGAGTGCATCGCGCTCTTTTTCGACTGCGCTCAGTGCTTCGGTCACAGCGAGCTTGCGCGCCACCTCGCCCGCATTGAGCTGGGCTTTGAGCGCCTGAATTTCGCTGTCTTTGGCGGCGGCAGCCTTCTGCAGTTCGCTGGCGCTCCGCGCTTCGGCGAGTTCGACGGCGGCGCGCTTGTCCTTCTCGGCCATCTCATGCCGCTCGTGCAGCTGCTTGTCGAAGTCAGCATCTCGCACTTGCTTGAGGATGTTCGCGTAACCGGCCTCATCAATCTTGAAAGCCTTCTTACAGTGCGGGCAAATGATCTCGTGCATATCGTTACCAATCCTGATTCAACGTGAACCAAAGGCGTTTCAAAGGGTTCGACTTTCGCGATTGTTCGCGTTAGTGCTCTGCGATTCTCGCATCACAACGGGCGCTGCAAGCGACGTTATCTGGCGCGGCGGGTTAATGGGTGCAGGGTTCGTTCGACGAGAACATTTCTGCGTCACGCTGCGCGAAACTGACGTCCACATCAAGGTCAGTGGGGTTAAGGTCAATGGAACAATTGAAAGGATCAGCGTCGACATTCTTCGCGCTAGCTAGTTTTGCACTGCCGCCCACGCCGCAGCCGCTCGCCTCATCAAACTTGGGTGCAGCACGCCAAGCTTAGGCGTCTGCCCGTGTGGAGCTGCTGGCGGCACCTTGAACCACTCTTCGTTGTAGGGGAGATCGACGGTCTGCTTGAAATTGAATTTGGTTGGATAGCTTAAGCCTGCCAGCTTGTAGGCAGCGCGATCCACCGGTGCGATGAGAAATTCGCCCGCAAGCAGACGATCCGTCTTTTGGCTGGTGCCAGTCGCACCGAAGGCGATCAGCACCGCATAGTGTGGCGCGTTGTCGTCGAAGACTTTCACGACGAGCGCGGGTCGCGGCTTGGGTCCAGGCTCAATGCCCCGGTCTTCCGGGAAATGACACCAGACGATGTCGCCCGCCTCTGGCGCCGGCCACCAACGTACGTTCATGCGCTAGAACAAACTGGATTTGACTGACTTGCTGCGGCCCTGTGGCGCGGCTTTTCGAATGGCGCGTAGCTGCACGGCGTTCAACGGCCCATCGTCCGCCTCATACGCGGGCAGCACCTCGCGAGCCAGTTGGCGCACTGCGTAATGCAAGACCTGCGTCTCTTTGATCCCCAGCGTAGTCGCAAGCCGCGAGAGCGTTTCACGGCTGACCCCGGCATCAGAGTCGATCGGGCGAAGACGAAACAGCAGTTGATCTGGGCGTGTAGCCGTTGTCACGGTGCATCCTTGACTTGGGTCGTTAAACAGTCTTGATTGTATATCTAATATATATCCTATCTTTAGGACGACGATATGGGTTGGGTTGGGTTAATTCGATTCTGCTTAAGTTCAAAGAAACAGCTACATCCACTCCGAAGCCTATCCCGCAGGCGAGCGCTTGTTAGGTGAAATTGGCGTCCACAATGAGAGGCTCCAAAAGCTGGCCCTACATATCCCCCCTCACACCAACCAAAGCGGCAGCCCTGCTTTCACAGCACTCTTGCGAAGCTTTCTATCGAGTGTGGCGACGGGTAGCTGCAGTCGCAGCGCAAGCTCCAGATACTGAGCGTCGTAGCCCGAGAGTTTGTACTCGCGCGACACCGACGCCACGCTGGGCGACAACGCTCGGGGTGCGGTTGGGTCTGTCTCAATCGGCAAGCGATTCAGTCGCGCAAAGTATGAGGCGATGGCCGATTCGCCAATTTTTGCGTCGTCCTCAGCGCAGCGCAAAACGTGAACGAGCTCGGTGTGCCAAAGCACGGGCACGTGGGCAGAACTCTCCACCAGCGAATGAAGCACGCGGTCGGCATAGGCGCGATCCGCGGCCGAATCGTCGCGCAACGCGCAGCGAATCGCCACTGACGCATGGAGCACAAACGCTAGCGACGCTAGCGGTGTCCTTTGGCCCGAAAGGCACGCTACTTTTCATTGATGACCCCGATGAATTGTTTTTGATCGAACACAACGGACGTCAGAAGCGATGTAGGGGAACTGTAAGCACGCCGCGATTAACGTGGCGATGTTCCCGATCAATGGCTGACAGTTCATATTTTTATGCCAAAACGTCTCGTGAGTTTGGCTCTGTTCAGCGGATCATTCCATCGAAACCTCAAAAGGAGAATCAAACATGACGACGAAAAACTTTCTACGCAGGACCGCTTTTGCACTGTTGGCAACAGCCGCTTTTGCGACAACCGTTAGCGCAAACGGCATTTACCAAGGCTATATTTCTCAGCTGACGGCCAATATCAACGGAAGCTACTCTGTGGGCGTCCAGTTCACCGGCGCTATTCCACTTGGCTCGCCTGCTTGCGCCAGCGGCAGCGTTGTAACCTATAACGGGAGATCAACCGCGTATATGACCATTAAGGATGCAGCATCGAACATGGGGAAACTTCAAATTGAGCTGCTCAGAGACGCACTGACCACACAAAAGCTCGTCACCGTGTATGGCAATAACACCTGTACGGTTGGTCTTGAAGACATCAGTTCAGTGGTTCGTTATTCGTTTTAGTTCATAGCGCGGTCAGGCAGCGGTGCGAGCGTTCGTCTAACGCTCCATCGAACTGCATGTAGTTCCCAAGAAGATCACCATTATTGGCGCTGATGCGTTTCTGACGCATCTGCCGATATTGGCTGAGTCTGATGTAGCGCCGCAAAGTCAATAATGGGCCAACCGCTTCGTAAACGTCCGATTTGAAGCGTATCTACAGCCGCAATGGAGATCGACTAAGCAGCGATTGAGGAAGGCTCCACGGCGTCATGAGCGTGTTGGCGTTGATGACATATTGACCCTACTGCGGATGTCTCGTTGACCGCGCACGACGTTTCGCGATTTGCATCAGCGTTTCGTTGACGCTCACGCCGCTAGCGAGCGTTGCATGCCCCCGTTTCCACGTTGGCATATCCGAAGCCGGGATAGTGGGCGCATCTATGGCAATCCTTTAACTCCCGTTTCGAGCGATTGTCC
>JBDSYI010000234.1:0-3313 GCA_039925745.1 Casimicrobium sp.
CCGCGTACGACGACGCACTGGGCGTTACCGCTGCGTTCAATCTGAACACGCTACGCCACGTCAATCAGCTGTTAGGCACCGATTTTGACGTGCGCGACTGGCAACATCGCGGCTTTTATAATGCGGCGCTTGGACGCATCGAAATGCACGTCGAAGCGCGACGCGACGTCACCGTTCGCATTCGCGGCGCAGCGCGCCACTTCGCACAAGGCGAGCGAATTCACACCGAGAATTCGTACAAATACTCGCCAGAACAATTCCGTAGCATCCTGATCGAAGCGGGGTTCACGGAACCTCAGCTTTGGCAGGACGAGCGGCAGGATTTCAACGTTTTTTATGCGAAGGCGTAAGAACGTAATCCGAGATCAATCAACGTCTCAGCTCGCTTTGCGATGGGTTTACGGAACCAGCATGCGAACGTTCAAGTGATCTATTGCTTAACCTTGCGCCAACGAGGCCAAATACGGTGGCTGTTTTACTTACGTCTGCATTGACCAATTCCTGGACGTGAAACTGCGTGTACCGCGACGCACCATAGTTTTTTCACGAAAAGCACGTCATCGCAAATGCCGCTTCAAATGACTTGGCGTCGACTCGCCTGTGTCCGAACATACCGTGGCAAATCGCGCGCCAAGGAGCGCGCACCGGGCGAATTTACAAGCCCTTTGCCATGAGCATCTGCGCTCATTTCGACCCGGAAAATAAGTTTTTTTCTCAGCCCAACAAGAACCCACACGCTCTTTGTCTTCAATAGGCTACGTGACCGCACGAAGCACTAACTTAGTGTGAAGCGCCGCAGATAATTCTGTGCTTCCAGTAAGATTACTAGCGAGGCCCCGTTTGACGATTGGGCGGAATTCGCTCTGTCGAGCGTCTTATCTAAAGGGGAAAAAGTGATCAAACGAAATCCGCGACGCCTGCGCGTACGTGGGGTACTTTCTGTTGTTCTGCTCATGGGAATGGCAGCGCTCAACCTAGCGCACGCCGATATTTCCGTGCCCGTAGGCGGCAGCATGGCGCTTGGCGGTGGCAGCACCGATCTGGGCTGTGGCGATGTCAGGGTGGCTGGCACACTGTTGCTACAAAACGGCTCGCTGAGCAACGTACGCAATCTCACCATTGCTTCTGGCGGCTCAGTCGTCGCTGGCAATGGCGTGATTACGCTGTCTGGCAACTGGAGCAATTCGGGGAGCTTCAACGCCGGTACCGGTGTCGTCAATTTCGTTGACGCGCCCACCTGTTCGGCTGGCAGCACCATCAGTGGTTCCACCACCTATGCTACGTTTAGTCTGGTCAGTACGAGTGGCAAGCTGTATCAATTTGCAACGGGTAGCACACAGAATATCCTGACCATGTTTGTCGCCAGCGGCACGGCGGCGTTACCGCTGCGAATAGAAAGTACAGCTCCCTTACAGACCGCGTTCATCAATCTGACGGGTCAGCAAACGATGAACGATCTGGCGGTCACCTATGTGCGCGCTATTGGCGTTCCGCATGCGCCATTACTGAGCAATCGCAACACGACCGGCGTCGCCATCGGCTGGTTTGGCCTGACCGAGGCGAGCTTCGCCGTGCCTACAGCCAGTGCTTTCATGCTCGGCGTGATCTGCCTCAGCCTGCTTCTTTTCGGGATCGGAGCGCTCCGTCGCACCGCCCGCTTCCCGCTTAACCGTAAGGATTAACTCCATCATGAAATCAATCGTTGGCTTCTCACCGCTACGCGCCGCTGCGCTGGCAATATTCGTCGCATCCACCGTTAACGCACACGCTGCCGATGTCGAAATCAAAGCCCCGCCCGGCGGTAAAGTGGTGGTCAAAGACTCAACTGGCACGACCACACCGTTGATCATTGATGGCGCAGGCCCGGTAACCGTGCCGGGCCTTCCAGCATCAACCGTGGTATCCGCGGGCGTGGTTTGCTTTGACGCGAACGGTACGCTTGCGAAGTGTGCGCCGATCATCGGTGCGCAAGGGCCTGCAGGTCCTGTGGGCGCGGTCGGACCTGCTGGGGTAGCTGGGCCAGCGGGTGCTGCTGGCGCGATTGGCCCGATTGGCCCCATCGGGCCAGCGGGTGCGATAGGGGCAGCGGGACCAGCAGGCCCAGTCGGACCGGCCGGACCGATAGGCGTGCCAGGCGCTGTCGGGGCCACTGGATCAACGGGTGCAACTGGTGCAGCTGGTGCGACGGGTGCCGTGGGCGCCCCAGGGCCGATTGGGCCCGCAGGTCCTGTTGGCCCCGCAGGACAACCGGGCGCAACAGGTGCCGCAGGCCCTGCAGCAAGCATTACCTTGACGGAGTACTCGACGACCCAATTCGCACCGAATTCAGGCGGGATCGGCGTCACTGCGACATGTGGCGCCGGTGTGGCCATCAGTGGTGGTTGCTACGCCACCAACGGTACCAGCAAACTTACGAGCTTCTATCGGTCGAGTGCCAATCAGTGGTACTGTGAATGGAGCTACTACGGCAATTCATATATGACCGCCTACGCGTATTGCATGTAACTGGCAATGTTCGAGTCTGCGGTAATTAGCTGTCGCGTGAACGTCACGCGGCGGCGCTGCTACATCCGCGCAAACAAGTGCGCATATTGCCGCGACACCTGCACTTTTTCCTTCACGTCTTTGAGCGTGAGCATGACGCGGCCGGTGAAATCGCGATCTGCGGTGACCACTGAGCGCATGTTGACGATGGTGGAACGGTGAACCTGCACGAATAGGTTCGGGTCGAGCTGATCGACGAGCTCTTTGAGTGAAATGCGGATCAGTTGCTCACCGTCAGCGGTGTACAGCGAGACGTATTTGTCTTGCGCCTGAAGGTGCGTCACCTCGTCCACCGGGACGATTCGCACGGTGTCGCCGATGCCCGCTCGGAAGAATTTCAGGTATGTCGTAGCGCCGCCGTTGCCGCCGCCAGCGAGGCGTTTGATCAGGTCGAGCGCGCGGGTGAGCTCGCTCGTTTCGGCCTCCGGCTTCGCAGCGGTCAATCGCTTTTTCAAGCGCTCGACAGTTTCTGCAAGGCGCTGATCGTTGACTGGCTTGACCAGGTAGTCCACGGCCTCGCGCTCAAAGGCTTGCACCGCGTATTCGTTGTAAGCGGTGACAAAAACTACCAAGGGACCGTCACCGCCAGCCAGCCGCTCCGCCACTTGTAACCCAGTGAGGCCGGGCATTCGAATGTCGAGAAACAGCACGTTCGGCGCATGTTGATCCACGGCGTGAATCGTGGCGGGGCCGTTGCCAACAACATCGACGATGCGCAACTCTGGCCAGGTTCGAGCGAGTGCGTCCTTCAGCGCGAGGGCTAAGTGAG